>CAZWYW010000021.1:0-20074 GCA_964638535.1 uncultured Candidatus Bathyarchaeia archaeon
GAAGCCACAGCCAACATCGAGCTCCACGGGCAATAAATGCGGATAACAGCTTTATAAAACGTCTCCCCGCCCGGTGCTAAGGCGAAAGCCATTTTAGACCCCAGCGCGCAGTCCGGACCGCGCTGCGGCTATGAAGTTTTACGGCTGGGGGCCGAGGGGTGAGCTACTTCCCTACGAGCCGAGCCGCAGCGCACCTGTATCACGCTTATAGGCCCTTGTAGCCCCGCTGGCCGAGCAGGGGGTCGCGTGCCCTGATCGTGGTCATGCTCGGGCCGGCGGGCTGTGGCAAGACGAGCCTCACGGCCGCCTTCGGCTCCTACTTAGAGGGCCTGGGCCAAGAGGTAGCTTACGTGAATTTAGATCCGGGGTGCGAGGAGCTCCCCTACGAGCCCGACTTTGATATACGGTCTTTCTTCACCGTGCGCCAGCTCATGGCCGAGGAGAAGCTAGGCCCTAATGGGGCTATGATAAGGGCCTCAGAGCTCATGGAAGAGCACCTGGGTGCCATAATAAGCGCCCTCGGGCGCCTCAAGGCCGATTACACGCTCGTGGACACGCCGGGGCAAATGGAGATATTCGTGCTGAGGCCCGCGGGGCCTAAGGTGGTGAGCGCCCTGGCCGCTATCAGGCCCACGGTGGCCATCTTCATGGTAGACCCCACCACGGCCGACTCGCCCGCCAGCGAGTCGGTCGCCCAGCTCCTAGCGGCGTGATGAGTGCTTGACTCGCATATAGCGGAAAAGACGGGGCCCTAGCTCCGCAGCGCCTTTTCGCCCGCTGGCGCGTCAGATGCCCAACAGCTCCTTGAGGTATACCTTTATTGGCCCTAGCTTGCCGCCGTAGTTCGCGGACGTTATGTGGACTACGCCCGGCACCTCGGCGGCAGCTCTTATACCGGCGGCCATGGCCTTCTTCACGTCCTCGAGTGTTAAGCCGTTCACCACCAGCTCGTAGACGCATTTCACGCCCTCCGGGACGCGCGTATCCTCCACGAGCTTCCGTATCTTCGGGCAGTAGGGGTCATTCGTGGAGGCCGGGAGCTTGTACTTTTTGGAGCCCACCTTGGAGCCCGCCCTACAGATGCCGCCCGGGAAGGGCAGAATGACGCGCCCCACCGCCCTCATGGCCTCGGCCGCCGCCTCAGCTGCCTGGAGGCCCGAGCGTCTATCACGGGCCATTATAATGACGGTGCCGCCCGCCACGCCTATCCTAGCCCCAAAGGCGTCTTCCACGATGAACTCGCCCTCCATGACGGGTATGCGCCAGACCTTACGGCCGTAGCGGACGGCTGCCCTCTGCCAGCCATCGCCGAAGAGCCTTATGGCCCTGCCGACGCGCAGCTTGCGCCTGGGCTCGGGCGTGGCGTCAAAAGCAGCCGTGGTCGGGCAGGTGAGAACGCACTGCCCTATCCTAGCTATGAGCTGGTCCCTGAGGAGGCGCCAATTGCGCTGGTATATCTGTATGAGGTAGCCGGGTCTCCCGTCAGGCGTCTCCTCGGCCTTAACCGGCCCTTCCACGCCAGCCTCGGCCGGCGAGCCTATTATGCTGGTGGCGAAGCCTGTGGCCTCTTCAGCGGCTATGCGCGCCCATTTCTCGTCATCAGCCGTTATAAGGACCCTGGAGACCCACATGGGGAAGAGCTCCGAGAAGGTATCCTCGATCTCTACCTCTCCCAGCTTCACGGCCCGCCCACCGCCCAGCCCGGCTAGCCTAGCCCTATATTGGTTTCCGCTACCTTCCCATCGGGTAGAGCTTAAATCTCCGGAGGCGGAAAGCCAATCGCCGAGTGGGGGTAGATGAGTTAAGTTGGGGCAAGGCGGGAGTAAGCTCTCCCTTAGGCCCGCGCCTGTAAGGGACATCCTGGTGGACCTAAAGGACCTGTGTGAGCTCGCCATAGACCTGGCTTACTCGTCGTACCTGTTTCACGCGCCCGACTTAGCCAGGGAAGTGCTCAAGATAGAGGAGCACGCGGAGGACATGCTCCTGAGCCTTGAGATGGGCCTCATGCTCGCCGCCCGCTCACCGGAAGACGCCTTAGCCCTCGTACCCATCTCCCGCGTGGCCAGCTCCATAGCGCGTGTGATAGACGCGGCTGCGGACATAGCCAAGATAGTGGTCCAGGGCGTGGGCTTACACCCGGCTATCCGGGAGATGTTCGCCCACACCCGCGAGCGCTTGGTCCGGGTAGTAGTGCGCGAGGGCTCTAAGATAGCTGGCTCCAGGGCGGGCGATCTCGATCCCTGGGTAGAGGTCATAGCCATACGCAGGAATGGCGATTGGATACTAAACCCCGAGGATGACGAGGTCATAATACCCGGTGACGTGCTGATCGCCCGTGGCTCGCCTGAGGAGGTCCGGGAGCTAGTCGAGTTGGCCGATGAGGCAAGAGGCAAGAAGCCGCCTGTCCCGGAGGCCAGCGAGCACATGATGAAGTTAGCCGAGCTCCTCACCGACCTCAAGGAATCCTCCGAGCTCGCCATAGACCTGGCTTACACGGCCCTGCTGCTCAATAGCCCTGAGCTGGCCCGGGAGGTGCGGGCGCTTGAGGAATACGTGGACCAACTCCATGCCGATATCCAGGTGGCCGTCCTCACCAGCAAGTTCAACGCGGTGGACGTGGAGGACTTCTTGGCCATCTTACGTGTGGCCTTCTTAGGCGAGGAGATAGCGGACGCGGCTTACGAGATAGCCAGGGTCATCCTGAAGGGCCTGAAGCCCCATCCTGTGGTGAGGATCGCCATAGAGGAGTCCGACGAGCGCGTGGCCGTCGTCGAGGTCGCGCCCGGCAGCCCCCTGGCCGGCAAAAAGCTATCGGAGGCCCGCTTGCCCGAGGAGACAGGCATGTGGGTGGTGGCCATGAGGCGTGGGGCCAAGCTCTTCAGGCCCAGGGGCTCGACCGTGATACAGCCCGGTGACGTGCTCATAGCCGTCGGTTACGCCGAGGGCGAGAAGGACCTAGCCGAGTTAGCCCAGGGTGTCCCGGCTTAATCAGCCGTTGATCATAACGCGAAACCGTTATATCACGTTAGGCCCAGGCCCCCCGGTGCTCGGGGAATGGCCTCTGAGAGGCCGATCAGGATAGGCATTGCCAAGGTAGGTAATATAGGCAGTTCCGTGCTCCTGGATATCCTCCTAGACGAGCGGGCCGAGCGCGAGGACATAGTGGTGCGCGTGGTGGGCTCTGGCCCTAAGCTCACGCCCGAGGAGGTCAAGGAGGTCGTGGCCAAGCTGTTAGAGTTCAAGCCAGACTTAGTGCTCGTGACCAGCCCTAATGCTGCCCTGCCCGGCCCTTCCGCCGCGCGGGAGATGTTAGCTGAGGCTGGCGTGCCCACGATAGTCATCTCGGATGCGCCAGCGAAGAAGGCCCTCAAGGACATAGAGGCCAAAGGCATGGGCTACATCATCGTGCCCGCGGACTCCATGATAGGCGCCCGGCGCGAGTTCCTAGACCCGACCGAGATGGCTATCTTCAACGCCGACCTGCTGAAGGTGCTGGCCTGCACAGGCGTTTTCCACGCCATCGTGGAAGCGCTGGACCGCGTCATAGAGGCCCTCAAGGCCGGCCAGGAGCTTGAGCTCCCGCGCCTGATATTGGACCGTGATACGGCCGTGGAGGCGGCGCGCTTCTCCAACCCCTACGCGCGTGCCAAGGCCATGGCCGCTTACGAGATGGCGGCTAAGGTAGCCGACCTGACCGTCGAGGGCTGTTTCAAGGTGAAGGAGTGGGAGCGTTACACGCACATCGTGGCTGCGGCCCACGAGCTCATGCGAGAGGCTGCTAAGTTGGCCGACGAGGCCCGCGAGATAGAGAAACATGGCGATTCGGTCTTCAGGGCCCCGCATAACCGCAAGGGGGTGCTGTTGAGGAAGGAAAAGCTCATAGAGAAGCCCAAGAAGCCTGAGGGGGCGTGAGGAGGCCTTGGGGCGCAGGCTAGAGGCCACGCTCATAACCGGCCGCTCCATATACCAGGGAACCGGTAAGGAGAGCGGTAAGTTCAGCGACGATTACCTGACCGAGGTCTCGTCGTGCTATATGGATGAAGAGGACGCCAGGGAGCTGGGTATTAGGGACGGGGACCCGGTGCGCATCACCACTGCTTTCGGCTCACTCGTGCTGAGAGCTCGCGTACTGAAGGAGAAGCGCGATAGAGGTGTTATCTTTGTGCCCTACGGCCCTTGGGCCAGCCTCCTGGTCAGCCACGAGACACATGGCACAGGCATGCCGAGCCTGAAGGGCATAAAGGCTACTGTGGAACCAGCGCCGGGCGAGAAGCCCATGGGCATCATGGAGCTGCTGGAGCAGGCCTATGGGGCCAGGAAGCCCGGCGGGCCGTTAATGGCTCAGTAGCAAGGGGTTCCCCCTCACCGGTCGGCACTCGGCAAACTCGTCATCGCCGGCCCGTTGGTGGCGTGCCTAACTAATAAGGTCTTTCCCGCTCCCGGGCTTCGTCAAGGGGCCGTAGATGGATAGCTCTTCCCTGAGCACGTTAAGATCGAAGCCGGAGGCACGGGCCTGCCTTATGAACGCCTTCCTGTTAGGCGATATCACCTTAAAGCGCCTGTGCTCCCTGTTGTGACACCTCTCGCACACCCATATCACGCCGCCACCGGTGCCTACGTGGTGCTTCTGGAGCCCCTCGGTAGAACCGCAGATAGCGCATCGTGGCCGGGGCCGAGACCCATGCCTGAGCTTCACAGCCGGCCATACACCCCCTGCTAATCAGATCCAATTGACTGGGATTGTGGCCCAAGATATAAATTTTCTCTACCACGCTCTGCTGAGGGCGCCCCTCAGTGCCTCATCATCTTCTCCTCGTACTTGCGCAGGTATTCCGCTGCCTCGCCTACATCCATGAAGAGCTCGTCTACGCGTTTCACGTCCTCGACCTCAACCCGGCCCCTCTTAGCCACTCGGGCGTTTTGGGCCGCAAGGCTGAGAAGCTGGACAGCGTAGCGGAGCGAGGTGCGAGCGCCTATGCGGGTGAGCTCCTCGAGCGCTTCCTCGCTCACGTCTATGTCCTCCTCCCGCGCCCTTATGCGTAGTATCTCGCGCATGGCCTCTGGGTCGTATTCCTCCGTCGTGATGATCACGGCCCTGTCTATCAGGTCGAGCGGGAAGCCGAAGGGGCTCTCCACGTCCGTGCCCCTTATGCGCGCGAATCCGCGGTTGGTGGCCAGGATTATGATGGGCGAGAGCTCGCTCTCCATAGCCCTGCTGAGGAAGCTGAAGGCCTCCAGGTCCAACATGTGGGCGTCATCTATGAATAACACGCCGGGGTGGATGAAGGCCCGGCCCTCATCTACCATGCGCTTCACCTCCTCATCCACCATGGCGCGGACCTCTGGGTCTATCTCACGCGCCTCCTCGCCTAGGCCGAAGAGGAGGGAGAAGAGGCCCCCACGCCTCCTCCTAGCATGTATCTGGTCCAGGTCGGCCAGCGTTAACGTGTAAACAAACTCCTTTTGCTTTCTTACCCTGCCGGTGGGCCTGGGAACACGCCTCCGGGCATCAATTTCATATAGCTTGACCTTCTCGCTCTCCGCACAGAGGCCCAGGTTCACCACGCGCCCCGTCTCGGCATCTATCTGTATGACGCAGCCCTCTGTCACGCCGTAAGCTATTATCTGCTCGGCTATATGGGCGCCGGCCTCTATGGTGCGCTCTTCTTCCGTGGTGCGGAGCCTTATGCGCACGCTCTCCGGCACTTTCTGGTAAGGGTTGTAGGGGTGCGGCACCATGTTGATGTGGAGGTCCGTGACCTCACCCTCATAGACCTCGCGCATCTCATGTATCTCCACGCCTATGCACTTTCTCATGGCCTCTATGAGGACCTCGGTCTTCTTGCGCTCGGCGCTGTATATCTCGCTGGCGCTGAGTTGGATGAAGGGCACGTTAGGGCCTAGCTCTCGCGATATGGCGACCGCCAGGGCGGTCTTGCCCGTGCCGGGCGGGCCAGCCAGGATTATGCATTTGCCGGCTAGCTTCCCCTGCTTTATCATCTCGACGACGAGGCCGGCGGCTTCCCTGGCCTTCTCCTGGCCTACCATGCCGTCTTTTATCTTCACGGCCCTTAAGCTCTCGTCTAATCCCAAGCCCTTTATGTGCGTGTGAGCGCCTATCCGCTCGAAGCGCCTTAATTCAGATACCTCCCTTATACCGGACATAGCAGACCCCCGCCGCCCCTGGAAACAGCCATATATAAGCAATAAACATGGTCAAGGCGTCCTTCTCCCCCCAGCGCTCACCTAAAGGCTTATTGCCTTCTCGTGGCCGCCTCTGGCCGGGCAGGGGCATGTTGAAGCCCTCTATCCTCGAGGCCCTCGAGGACATAGTTGGGCCGGAGAACGTGAGCACTGACCCGGTGGAGCTGGCCTGTTACGCTCGTGATGCCTCCGAGAACACCGGTATGCCTGATGTGGTGGTCTGGCCCCGGACGACGGAGCAGGTGAGCGCTATCCTGAAGCTAGCGAACGAATATGGGATACCCGTCACGCCCCGCGGGGCAGGCACCTGCTTGAGTGGCGGTCCCGTCCCGGCCAGGGGAGGCATACTCATGGTGATGACGCGCATGAACCGCATTCTTGACATAAACGTGGGCGATATGTTGGTCTTAGTGGAGCCCGGCGTGGTGTGGGAGGCCCTTAACCGCGCCCTTGAGCCCTACGGCCTCTTCCTGCCCCCTGACCCCGCCTCTGGCTCCGTCTGCACCATAGGGGGATGTATAGCCGAGAACGCTGGCGGTGTGAGGGCCGTGAAATACGGGACCTTCAGAGATTGGGTCCAGGCCCTTGAGGTCGTCTTGCCCACGGGCGAGGTGCTCTGGACGGGCTCCCGGACGCGGAAGTGTGTCTCCGGTTACGACCTCGTGCGCCTCTTTGTGGGTTCAGAGGGCACCCTGGGCGTGATAACTAAGGCCCTCCTGTGCGTCTTCCCCAGGCCCAAGCACATGGCCGTGATGTCGGCTTTCGCCCCCACGCTCAAGGCAGCTGGGAAAGCTATTTACTACGTGATGACGCGCGGCCTTTGCCCTTCCGCGGCCGAGATAATGGACAAATACACGCTGGATGCCGTCTCCAAGTACGCCGGCATGGAGTTCCCGGAGTGCGAGGCCATGCTCATCTTCGAGTTCGACGGCTTCACCCTCGCGGACGTGAGGGCGCGCCTGAGGGAGGCGAAGAAGCTCTGCGAGGCCAGCGGCCTCAGGACGAAGGTGGCTGAGACGGGCGCTGAAGCAGCCGAGATATGGAGGGCCCGTAAGTCGGCATCGCCGGCCTTAGCGCGTCTCAGGCCCTCAAGCCTCCACGAGGACGCCACGGTGCCCGTGAGCAAGGTAGCCGATATGCTCGTTAGGGTCCAGGAAATAGCCCGCGAGCACGGCGTCCTCATAGCCACCTTCGGGCACGCTGGCGACGGCAACCTCCATCCCGTCATACTCTTTGACGGGAGGGACCCGGATGAAGCGCGGAGGGCCATGGAGGCTGCCGAGGCCATTTTCAAGGCCGCCCTAGCGCTCGGCGGGACCCTTACAGGAGAGCATGGCATAGGTCTCTCAAAATCCCGTTTCTTCACGCTCGAGCACGGACCGGTGGAGCTAAAGGTCCTGAAGGCCATAAAAGCCGCCCTGGACCCGAATGGCATCCTCAACCCGGGCAAGATATGGGGTGATTAAGGCTTGGCCGGCCGTTTAAAGCTCCCTGAGGCCGCTTTAACGGAGATATACAGGTGCTTTAGATGCGGTTACTGCCGCTCGGCTTGCCCGACATTTGCTGTCACGGGCTCAGAGAGCTGGAACGCGAGAGGGCGCCTCCTCCTGGCCAGGGCGCTATTAGAGGGTCAGTTGGAGCCCACGCCCGGCCTCCTGGATAGGCTGTTCTCTTGTAACTCCTGCCTGGCCTGTGAAGCCGTCTGCCCGGCCGTGGTAAAGGTCGTTGAGGCCCTCGTGGCCCTTAAGGAGGCCCTCATAACGTCCGGGGCCGAGCTACCGGACAGAATAGTCCGGTTGGCCGAGGCCGTGGTCGAGCAGGGCAGCCCCTTCGCCAGTGGGGCCCGGGAATTTACGGCCCAGGGGGAGCGGCCTGCTGACGTACTTGTCTTCGCGGGCTGCGTGACCTCTGAGCTCGAGCCCAGCATCATCAGGGCCTTAGAGAAGCTCTTGGACGCGGCCGGCCTGTCCTACTCGGTCCTAGAAGGCCCCTGCTGTGGCCTGCCGTTGCTCAAGATGGGCTTCCGCCACCGGGCCGCTAAGGCCGCCCGCCGTTTAGCCGACAAGCTCAAGGCAGCCGAGGCCGAACTCGTCATAACGCCCTGTCCCATGTGCTTCGAGATGCTATTGCGTTATCTACCGCGCCTCGCGGGCTTAAACGTGCGTGCCGAGCACGTGTCCATCTTTCTCAAGCGCCTCCTGAGGGAGGGCAAGCTGGTCCTGAAGCGCAAGGTAGAGCTGAAGGCCACTTACCATGACCCCTGTGTTCTGGGCCGGGGCCTGGGCATTTATGAGGCGCCCCGTGAACTCATCTGGCAGGCTGGCCTAGCGCTCGTGGAGATGCCTAGGAGCAAGCGCTCCTCGGCCTGCTGTGGCTACGGCCACCTCAATTTCCTAGCCTACCCTGAATTAGCGGACGCGATAGCGGAAGAGCGCGTCAAGGAAGCCCTGGCGGCCGGCGCGGATATGCTGATAACGGCTTGCCCATCATGTCTTCACGCGCTCTCGGAGGCCGCCAGGCGGGTGGCACGTGCTCTGGCCGTATCCGATATAACGGAGGTCCTGACCGAGCTAGTGTGAGGGATGAGGAAAGGGATAAGGCGCTTTCCTCCCCTCAGGGCACGAGCCTGAACTTATCACGCGGGAAGAGCACGACCTCACGTATATTCTGCTTGCCTGTGATGACCATGAGGAGCCTAGCTAAGCCCACAGCCCAGCCGGCGTGGGGCGGCATACCGTAATCGAAGGTCCTCAAGTGATACTCAAAGGAGCGCGGGTTGAGGCCTTGCTCCTTCAAGCGCTTGATTAACATCTCCTTATCGCTTACCCTTGTCCCACCTGAGGCCAGCTCTATCCAGCTATACATGAGGTCGAAGGCCTCGCACACTTCTGGCCTGTCCTCGCGAGGCTTTATGTAGAAGGGCTTAGAGGCCGTGGGCCAATCCGTTATGAAATAGAAGCCGGGCTTCTTGGCCCCCAAGGCCCTTAAGGCCGGCGTTGGGAGGTCCTCGCCCCAGGGCACGTCAAAGCCCTCTGCCCTCACGAGTCCTAAGGCCTCATCGTAGGTCAGCCTCTCGAAGGGCACTTCAGGCACTTCTAAATCCTCCCGGCCGAGGAGGGCTAGCTCCTTACGGCAGTTCTGCTTCACGGCCTTGAGGACGTGCTGTATCATGCGCTCCAAAATGCCCATGACCTCTTCTGCGTTCGCGAAGGCGGCTTCCACATCTATCATAACGAACTCGCTTAAGTGCCGGCGCGTATGGGATTCCTCGGCCCTGAAATAAGGCGCGATCTCGAAGACGCGCTCGAAGCTGAGCGTCAGCTCTTCCTTGTAGAGCTGAGGGCTCTGGGCTAGGAAGGCCCGTTTGCCGAAGTAATCGACCGGGAAGAGGGCCGCGCCGCCTTCCGTGGCCGTGGCTATTATCTTGGGCGTGAAGACCTCTACGAACCCCTCGCGCGAGAGGAACTCCCTCACGGCTCTGAGGACCTCGTGTTGGATGGTGAAGATGGCACGTACGTCCTCCTTGACCAGATCGAGGACGCGCGCGTCTAAGCGCACGTCTAGCTCGGCCGGCGTCCTGCCCGTTGGGTCTATGGGGAGCGGGTAACGGGCCTTAGAGAACACCTCGACCTCCCTCGGCAGCACCTCGAAGCCATCTGGCGCCTCGGGGTGCGCTCTGACCACGCCTCTCACGGCTACGCAGTACTGCCGCCCTAGCTCCGAGATAACTCGGTAGAGCTCCTCGCCCACGACGGCCCTGGGGGCCGTTATCTGAACCGTGCCCCGCGCGTCCCTGAGCACGACGAAGCAGATCTTACCTAAATCACGCACGTCCTTTACCCAGCCCATTAGAACAACTTCTTGGCCATCTAGCTCCGGCCCGAGCTGATCGGTATAGTGGGTCCTACGCCACCTCCTCACGCCGACCACCTCGCGCAGCCGCCCGGCACCTCTCACCTCACGAACTCCACGCGCAGGCTCAGGCCCTTGAGCTGCTTGGCCACTTGCTTGAGCGCGTCTATTTTAGCCCAGGGCTTCTTACCCCTGAGTATTACACGCGTCTCCACGCTATCGTCGGGCAGCCATATCTTGTTTATAGTCAGGAGCGTGGAAGGCCAGAAGAGTTGCTCTAGGAAAGTGCGCTCATCTACATCGCCCTCTATGAGGTGGACCCGCTTGCCCGTTCGCTCCTCTAACGCCCGGGCCAGCCGGCCCCTAACCGGCCGGAGGCGCGTGAGGTCGCCCCGCTTAAAGACAAGCACGAGGACATCCCCTACCTCGGCCACGTTAAGCAAATGGGCCTGTTGGAGAGCCCCAATCCCTTTGGCCTCCAGCTCTAAGAGCAGCCTAGCTATCTCCATGTAAGATGGCCCTAGCTTACCGCTTCGGAGCTTCTCCTCACACCTCTGGCAGAGAACACCTGTCTTGAGGCAGAAGTGGCATAGCTCCGTCTCCAATAGGCCTCCTCCCCGGCCACCGGCCGTAGCCGGAGGGCGCTAATAAGCATGACGTAGGGCCGCGCTCGCCCGCCCGTGCTAGGAGCTTGCTTTCTCAGCCACGAACTCGCAATAGGGGGTCGCCCTTGGCCATACAGGTCGTTTCCCTGACTTTCACCTCCGCGCCCGTGATGGTCTTCAGGATACCCGCTATGATGTCCCTCACGAAATGGCTATGCGGCCTCTACCTCCTGCCGGCTATGGGTTTGCACTCGAAGCTCCCATAGACCCTTATCACAAGCCTGATGGAGCTGGGATCCCACTACCACGCCCCAGCCCGCCGCCACGCCCAGGGCTGCTATGGCCTTCAAGGTGTTTAGGTCATCAAGCCCATAGGCTTTCACGCCCCTGGCCACTACCTCACCAGCCCGCATACTCATTTCGTATAAGATGACGCTGGCCCCGGTTCCGAAGACCTCATCTAAGCGGCTGAACATGTGGCCTACCATCCTTATGTTCAATACCACGGAATCCTGGCCGAGGAACTTCGGGGGGAAATGCACTTTATCTATTATCAGGCCCGGCACCTCGGCCTCTAGGACCTCAGCCTCTACCACCATATCTAGGGCCTTTAGGGCCTCTGCTAGCTCCCTGGGGCCAGCAGTGGCCTCCGTTGAATAGGCGAAGAAGGTCACATAAGCCCTCTCCTCACCGGGGACGGCTGTGATATGGCCCGAGAGTATATCGACGTGATGCTTTGCCACTTCCTTAGTTATCGCAGCCAAGGCGCCTGGGATGTTCTTGAGCGTGAGGCAGAACTGAGCGAGCTTCCTGCCGGGCGCTCATATGCCACAGGGTAGCTCGTGGGCCCTCTTCACCCCCGGTAATATAGCCTCACGCTCATTTTGCCCCGAGCATATGGAATAGAGTTTTCGACCGGGGATTTAAATAGACACTAATCAAAGTTTTCGTATGAGTTAATCAACTTTTATCGTCTCCCAATATAGCCGGAATTGCATACCCTCAAGCCCTTAGCAACTTCACCACAGCCTCGCCTTCCACGCTCTGGACGGTCAGCACGCGTACGTCTTTGCCCGCGAAGGGGAGGGGGCCGGGCGTTATTACTATGTATTGGACCCCCGAGTTCTCCACAGCTGAGATTATGGCTTCGGCCAGTCTCTGCCTGTTCACGGGGTCTAAGTGCACGTCATACTCGTCTATGGCCCTGAAGGGTGATTTCACGTGTTGTTGTAGGGCTAAGAGGAAGGCGACGGTGGCCGCCGATCGCTCGCCGCCGCTCTGTGTGTAGGCGTCTAGGGGGACGGGCTTAGCGCCCCTGAAGCCCACTCTTATCTCCACACCTGCCTCCTCTATGTCCTCGGCCCCTACGAGCGAGACAGAACCATCGCCTTGGATACGGGCTAAGATGGCCCTGAAACGCGCATCGACGTCCTCCACCATCTTGCCTACTACAGAGCGCCAGGCCTCCATGCGCCTGCGCACCTCTTCCATGGCTTTCTCCCTGTTGGCCCTGGCTTCCTCGGCCTTCTTCTCCAGCTCTCCGTAGAGCTCTGAGTAGCGCTTATACATGCGCTCGGCCTCCTCGCTCACGTCACGTAAGGCCATGAGTTGGCCTTCCACGTGCCTCAGCTCATCCTGAACCTCATCGGCTGGCCGGGGGGCCGGCACCCTCGGCCCTATGGCCTCTGCCTTCCTCAATAGCTCGCGGAGCTTTGCCTCCTTGAGCCTAAGCTCGGCCTTTAAGCCGCCTATCTCGGCCCTGAGCTGCTCGCCCCTAAGTCTCAAGACCTCAAGCCTTACCCTGTGACTCATGAGGATATCGGTCAGAGCGGCAGCCTCGGCCTCTAGCTCCAGAGCTCTGCTCAGGGCGTGGGCTGCCGCCTCCCCGGCTTCCTCTACCTCCCTCACCAATAAGGTCCTGAACTCGCCGGGCTCACTGGCCTTGAGACCCAGCTCGGTAGCGCAGATATCCAAGAGCGACCTCGGGACGCCGCTTCCCCCCATGGCCAGAAGCACCTTGAGGAAGGCGGCGGCTGCGGAAGATCTGGCCCTTAATTCAACGGCTTCCCTCAGTTTAGCCTTAATATCCTCCCTCAGGGCCTCTATCCTCGCCTTAAGTTCCCCTGTCCTGGCCTCTAGCTCTTTAACCTCGGCTTTTACGGAGGATAACTCTTCCTCTCGGCCCGCTAAGGCATCTCTCAGCTTGCTAACCGCTCCCTCCCACTCGGCGACCCGCGACCACGCGAGCTCGCGCTCTAAGAATTCCTTTCTCATGAGAAGCTCCTTCTTAATTTGATAGCGCTCGTATTGTTCGCGCCAATACTCTAATGTCTCACGTGCTCTATCTAATAGCTCTCTCACGGCTTTCTCCTCGCTCAGCGCTTTAGCGAGCTTCTTGCGTGCGCTTAAAACGCGGGACCTGAACTCCCCCAGGCCGGCGGCCTCTTCCATGAGCAGGAGGCGTTCCTGCGGGCTGAGGGTCACGAAGCGCTCTACCATACCCTGGTGCATGATGATGAACATGTTATCCGGGTCCACGCCTAACCTTGACAGTAGCCTGACCACTTGCTCCTTAGTGGCGGCAACGCCATCTACTTCAAACCAATAACGCCCGTCAGCCCTCAGGACGCGCGTGAGGACCACGTAATCCTTCCTGATACGCGGTATGGGCCGGCGCCCTCCCTTAGGCGAGTTATCCAATATGAGCGTGATACGGGCGTAATCTTCCCCCCATCTTATCAGGTCCCTCAGGCGCCGGGAGCGCTCGGTGTGGGATTGGCCGAGGGCCAGGGATATGCCGAGCAGTATGCTTGATTTCCCGGAGCCGTTAGGGCCACAGATGACGTTCACGCCTGGCCCTAACTGGATGCGCGAGTACTTATGACTCATGAAGTTCTCTAGGATGGCCTCGCGTATCAGCATCTTCGCCCGCCTTCGCTCCCGTGATGGGCCGGCGGGCCCCTCATAACCGTTTTCCACCGGCTATGGCAAGACTACCCCGGGGTAACGTGGATCTTTTTCACATAGCCCTGCCCGACGCGATGGCGGCTTCCCAGCGCTTTCTCAGGGCCTCTATCGGCGCGGGATGATAATCTACCCTCAGCTTCAAGACACGGCCATCGGGGAAGGCCATGAAGAGGGCCGCCGACCTCTCCCCCCTGAGATCTCCTCCGGCCTCAGCGCCCGCTTCTAAAGCGGCCAGCAAGGCATCCCCAAGCCTCCTGGCCCTACGGGCTTCAAAGGCATCTTCCATGGCCTCTAACACGCCCGAGCCTGCTATCAAGTTGCCTAGGACCACGTAGCCCTGCCCTATTAAATGGCCGTGCCACCTGGGCGTTAGCTTGCCGGTGTGAACCGCCACCCGGCCCGATAAGTCCATCATGCCGACCTGCCTCAGCTCCCGCCCCGGGTCCCTGGCTAACAGCGCTCTCAGGGCTTCCCTGGGCTCCAAGCCGGCTTTCATCAGCCTCAGGCCCTCTGGCCCGTAGGAGACGCGTGTGTAGCCCTGAGTGGCTACTGCGCCCACCCCTGGCTGTAGGTGCGGGACCCTATCGGCTACCCTGAGCGAGCCGGTGGCTACAGCTACACCTATCTCGCCGGGCGAGCGGCCGATAGCTATGATGGAGAAGGTCAATTCTTACCACCGCAGAGCAACTAGTTCTTGGAAATAAAAAGTAGTTTCGGCGTGTGTTTAGCTTAGTGCGTTCAGCCGAAGCGTGGCATCTGGGGGCCAGGGCCAAGGCTGGGGCCAGCGCCGCCCTTAGCAGCGGCTACCTGCTGGTAGATCACCATGGCAACCTCATCCACCTTTTTCTTCTTCACGTCAAAGAGCATCTGCTGCTCCAGGCCCGTGTTGTCCGTATAAGCGAGGAGCAGCATCTTCTTCTTTTTCTTCCAGAGGAGCCCTATGACGCCCAGCAGGGCGAACCTAAGGGCGCTTATCTCTTTCTCGGTGACGACCTGGACTCTGTTCACGCTGTGGTAAGGTATCATCAGCCCCATCTCGGGTATCGAGATGCCGTTGGGTGCTACGACGAGCGTGCACTTCATCTTCTTCGTGAAGAGCGAGTGCCCGCCCAAATACTCCGCCTTGTAGCTCGCTCCGCCTATCACTATCCGCCCTACCTCGTGTATATCTCGCCCATGGACATATAAGGTTTTAGAGGCAATAGTATCTTGGCCTCTAAGCCTGAGCGGAATAAAACTCAGGGAGCGCCCCGAGAGTTAGAGCTGAATTTGGCGTCTACGACCACGTGGTAGATGCGAGGGCCATAGCTTTTCACTACCGCGGTGTAGAGTACCTCGGTCAGCCTGTAGCCGTGCGCTCGGCCAGTCTCGCGGAGCACTTCAAGTGGTTTATGCCATAGCTCTCGCTCGTGATAGGTATCATGGTAATGTATTATGCCTCCTTCGGGCTTAAGGGCTTTGAAGGCGGCGGTCAGGAAGGCCGCTGCGCCCGGGATAAAGCCCATCACAATCCTGTCCGCGAAACCAGGCATTTCATCAGCTAAACGCCTGCAATCGGCCAGCACCGGCACTATCAAGCCCTTGAGTTTGTTGAGCCTTATGTTCTCGGCTAGGTAATGGATGGCCACGGGGTTGATATCGGCGGCATAAATCAAGTGAGGCCGGCCTGTCTTAGCCATGTGGACCGCGAAATAGCCTATCCCCGCGAACATATCGAAGACCACCTCGCCCTCCCCGACTACCTTAGCCACACGCTGCCGCTCGTTGATGTTGCCCTTGGAGAAGATGATCCTGGCCACGTCGAGCTTGAAGAAGCAGCCCCCCTCGCGGTGGACAGTCTCCGTGCGCGGCTCGCCAGCGATCACCTCCACCTGGGGGCCTTTCTGCGGGCCGACCACTGGCCCCAGCTTGCGGCACACCGTCCTGACGTAAGGGAGCATCTCAAGCACGGCATCGCCCACGAGGCCAGCGTAATCGGCTAGCTCGGGCCTGAGGCTGAGGATCGCTATATCGCCCACTATCTGGAGGCCCGAGGGTAATAAGGCCAATAGCCCCTCTGGCACTCGTCCCCTAAGCGCCTCCATCAGCATGCGCTTGAAGGGCGTCGGCAAGCCCCTCACGCCCGAGTAGGCGCCCTTAATTTCCTGACGTCACCGGCACGCGTACCGACGTAAACGATGTCCGTCATGCCCACGAAAAGCCCTACCTCGATCACACCGGGGATGGCCTTAATGGCTTTCTCGAGGCCACTGGGATCAGTTATCGGGCCGAAGTAAGCGTCTAAGACTAGGTTTCCGTTATCTGTTACCACAGGCCCTATTTTTCCCTCACCTGCCTCCCTTATCCTCACCTCGCGCGCGCCTAGGAACTCGAGGCGCTTTAAGACGGGCGTGGCGGCGAACGGCAATACCTCGACGGGCACGGGCATGCTACCCTCGCCCAGCCGTTCGACTAGCTTGTCCTCATCTACTATGATAGCCAGCTTTTTAGCGGCTGAATCCACGATTTTTTCGCGGGCTAGGGCAGCTCCACCGCCTTTTATGAGATTGAGCTCCCCGTCCACCTGGTCTGCCCCATCTATCGCTATATCCGGCTCGGGGTGTTCGTTGAGGTCGGTGAGCCTCAGGCCGGCACGCACGGCCAGGAAGGCTACCTGATAGCTAGTGGGCACGCACAGGACATCAAGCTCTTCCACTCTCACGCGCTCGGCCAGCCTGGTAATAGCGTGGGCCACCGTTGAACCGCTCCCGAGGCCAAGCACCATGCCATCCTTGACCAGCTCATCTACGGCGCTGACCGCTGCTGCCTTCTTAGCTACCTCCCGCCAGGACAAGGGCAGGCCCCCTGCTAGGAAAAAGCAGTACAACGCCTTAAAACTAGGGACTTTAGGTCGTGGTCGTGGCTTCGTGCCTACTGCATGTGGTGCTGACCCTGTGAGACTCAGAGGCGTTAGTCATGACGTTGGGCTTCGAGCTCTGGCCCTCTCGTGAGCGCTATGGCAGCGTATGCCTCCAGGGGGTTCGAGCCGGCTCTAAGATATTTGTCCTGACGTCCAGTTTTAAGGACGAGCGAGCTGAAAGAGCGTGGAGACAGCTCCAAGACGTATTCGGTATGATGAAGTTAGGGGATTTCGGCGTTGAATTACAAAGGCTCGTAATCGACCTTGAGGACTTCACATCAGCGGTCCTGAGAGTAAGAGGGTTTTTTTCGCGGAACTCAAGGATAAACTGATAAAGATATCCCTGACCGGCGGCATGAGGGCGCTTATCTTAGCCGTTTTCATCGCCTACTTGCTAACAGACTGGGTGCACGTGCCCGACGTGGAGATATTCCTAGAGGGGCGCGGGATGGCCTTGAGCGTCCCGAGGCTAGCTGCCGTCCTCCACCCCAAGCTAGATGAACGTAAGCTGAGGGTACTCGATGTGATGAGACCTGGCATTACTTACCGGGTTAGCGATTTATGCGGCTTCCTAGGTAAGGACAGAAGCACCATTTACCGGCATCTCAAGAGCTTGGTGGATGCAGGCCTCGTGGAGAGGGAGGACAGTGGCCTCAAGATAACAGATCTAGGGCTAATCTTAAGGAAGACGAGATGACATGGCACAAAAATCGCATGTCTTCAATCCGCGTACTCAACCGGTATGTAATTCACGACTCCGAAGCCGGCTGTGCGGTTACCGCCAATATTAGAATATTCAGCGAATCTCAAAAGGGCATCTACCACCTTGGCATAACGTCTGGAGTAGGCGTCTTCTGACAAGCTAAGCCTCACGGTGCCCACAAAGCCCACGGCCCATTTATTAGTATCCGGGTGCTCATATACCCTCACAGTCCTTATGCCTGTCGGGAAGCTCGCTAAAGCTATCCCCCAAGCTCAACCCATCTCAAGAACCCCTCGTAATTGAAAGGCCTATCGGAGAAGGCTCTCCAGAGCCTAACCAGGTTCCTGAACATGAGTTCTGGCAGTGGCAGCGGCACTATGCGCTTCGGTCCCACAGGGACCCTCAGTACCCTGTCAGAGGCCAGGGGCACTTTAATCGACCTGGGGTAGCTCTGAAGAAGCAGGGCGTCTTGAAGCGCACCGAGAACCGCACGACCGGTCTGGCCTCCTTGAGTAAGTCCCTGAAATTCACTACCTCTACCGACACGTCGGTTAACTGTACCTCATGGTCCACTAACCTCAGCCTGGGAGGCCCGAGATCACAGCGTTTAGCAATGCCTTAAGAGAGCTCATGTTCTAGTGCACATATTCTGAGCTGGGCCATGCAGGCCGGTAGCCTCCTGTAAATGATCTTGAGCTTGTCCCCGTTCAGGGCCAGTATGGGTGTAGTGCTGTAGGGCGTTACCCCTCCCCCGAATGTAGATGTATGGCCAAATCATCATCGTACCCCTTAAGGACCTCGAAGAATATGCCCCGGCTCGCGAAACCGGAGTAGCTCTGGAACTCAACGGGTCTCTCCACTGGAAACCTCAGCCAGAGCGATGTGAGGGGCAAGGGTAGTCCCACACCTCCTAAGTTGTGAGAGCTGTTAAAGTTATGTCTGGCCTAGAGTATCCCTCTAACGATTTATCGGCGAGTTCGAGGGGGTCACGGTATTTACTCGTAAATTCTCTGGCCCTGTAGAGCCAGTAGCCCCTAGCAGCGGTACTCCTCTGCTAATCACGAATGGCATCCCCGATGTGCTCTAAACGCTTCCTCATCATTTTAGACCACCGAAAAGCCTCGTGGTGCAGAAAAGCAGCCTCGCCACACGGGAAGCGATCCCGCATATGTTCGCGGCAATCACCATGGAGAACGACACTCCTGTCTGGGGTGTTGCTCACCCTTATTCCTCAAACCTCTATCCTGAATTTGAGGCCTGGGTAGCCCTCTACCTCCATACCCTCTCCCTCACCCACGCGTACCTCTAGCTCGCCTGCCTTGCAGGTCCCGAGTATATCGCTCCTGCAGGCCTCTATGGCCTCGGCCTGCCATTTCTCCGGCGCGAACACCCTGATGGCCTTAAGTGGCGCGCTCAAGGCCATCCTGCGCCTAGCTTTCTCGCGCCTCACGGCCCTTATGAGCGTTATCACTACGTCGCCAGCCTTTTCGGCCTCCTCATCCGGGAAGCCCTTCGGTGGCCTTGGCCAAGGCGATATGTGCACGCTCCTATGGCCCTCAAAGGGCCTGAAGAGGGCCTGATATATCTCCTCCGTGATGTGGGGGCAGAAGGGGGCCAGCATCTGCACTACGCTGTAGAGCGCCCGGTAGAGCGTGTGCTGGGCTGCCCTGCGTGCTTCCTCGCCGTACTTATCCGGGTTGTAGAGCCTGTGTTTCACGGCCTCTATGTACTGGTCGCAGAGCACGTGCCACGTGAAATCCCTGATGGCCAGGAGGGCCGTGTTGAAGCGGCATTCCTCTAGTGCTTCCGTCACGACCATTATGGTCTTGGCCAACTTGCTGAGCAGCCACCGGTCCACTAGGCTCAGCTCAGGCGCGGGCCCACCGGGCTCGTAATCCGCCAGCTGCATGTGGACGAAACGGGCCGCGTTCCAGAGCTTGCGCAAGAAACGCCAACCGTGCCGCACTTCCTCCCACCTGAAGGGCACGTCAGAGCCGGTCGCGCCCCCCGCGATGGCCCACCAGCGCGTGGCATCCGCGCCGTAGCGCTCGATGGGCTCGCTAGCTGGCACGTAATTGCCGTAGGACTTATGCATCATGCGCCCGTCTGTGCCGAGCACCATGCCGTTGATGAGGCAAGCCTTGAAGGGCACTTCGTCGAAGAGGGCCAGATGGCGCACCATGAGGTAGTAAGCCCAGGTTCGTATAATGTCATACCCGGACGGGTGCAGGTCGGACGGGAAGAGCCGCCGCCAATCGGGCCTATCTGGCCATCCGGCGTGGACGGCACAAGTTATGGACGAATCAAACCACGTATCCAACACGTCTGTCTCGGGCTTGAACTCTCGGCAGCCGCACTTAGGGCAGGCCTCCAGCTTTGGGGGCTCTAGCCTTGGGTCCACGGGCAGCCAATCGGGCTCGGCCACTATGACGTGGCCGCAGCGGGCACAGTACCAGACTGGTATGGGCGTGGCGAAGACCCTCTGGCGCGAGATCACCCAATCCCAATCTAAGGAGCGAGCCCAATCCACTAAGCGCCACTTCATGTAATCCGGGTACCACTTTATCTCCTTCAGGGCCTTCTCCACCACTTTGTCTGTCAGATCGCGGACGCGCATGAACCACTGCTCGCGCACCAATATCTCCACGGGTGTGTGGCAGCGCCAGCAGGTGCCTACCTCGTGCGCGATGGGTTCCTCGCGTTCTAACAGGCCAGCAGCCTTCAGGTCCTCTACTATGGCCCGCCGGGCCTCCTCTATGGTGAGGCCAGCGTACTTGCCGGCTTGCTCCGTCATACGCCCGTCCTCGCCCACGATCGTTATCACGGACAGGCCGTGGCGGGCCA
>CAZWYW010000022.1:0-20024 GCA_964638535.1 uncultured Candidatus Bathyarchaeia archaeon
GGCGGTCCCTTAAGGCCTCAAGAGCCCCTGGGGCTAGGAGGGGCTGGCCAGCCCCGGCCCTCAGGACAGGGTCTACCACGAGCTTCAAGCCGTGCTCGCGAGCCAGGGAAACCACAAGCTCTATGTTCTCGGCTGAGTAGAGGACACCCACCTTAGCCCACTCGGGCCTTAGGTCTTCTAACACGACTTCTAATTGCGCCCTCAGCAGGCCTGGTTCCACGGGCCTGACAGCTCGGACGCCGCGCGTGTCCTGGACCGTTATGGCCGATATGACTGGGGCACAAAAGGCCTCAAGGCTGGCGATGGCCTTGATGTCCGCCGCCAGGCCAGCGCCGCCAGAGGGGTCTAAGCCAGCTATGGCCAGGACCACGGCCTTAGGTCTCACGCCCAAGCGCTTAACCTCCCAATCCTAACGCGGAGGCGCCACGATAAGGCTTATCCGCCCATCATAAGGCCCAGGCTCAGGGGAACCTGGGCTTTATGGCACCGTGCGGGCAGGCGGCCACACACCTGAGGCAGTAGATGCAATCTGGGTCCGAGATCTTCTCGGGCGGTTGCTCTAAGAGGCGGACCATCATAGGGCAGGCGCGCATGCACTCACCACACCTATCGCACTTGACCATGTTTATCCTCAAGCCCAGGAGGCTGAAGCGGCCGAAGATAGCCACTAAAGCCCCCACGGGGCAGAGGTAACGGCACCAGGCTCTCGGCACATAGGCCACCAGGACCAGCACGCTTACCATGATGAGCAACCTGGCCCAGAAGAGCCAGGGCAGGCCGGAGATAAAGGGCCAGGGCTCAGGCTTCTCCTCTACTAACTTCACCACTAAGGCCGGCAGAAGGGAGAAGAGCGTCTCGGCAGGGGAGAGGACCGTGAAGGGGCCTCCCGCGAAGGGGCCGAGGGCTTTCTTATAATCCTCCCCGACTCCAGCGGCCAGGGAGAGAGCCAGCGTCCCGCTGACGAGCAAGGCGAGGGCTAAGACGAAGTACTTCAGCTTGCTAGCTGACCTATGCGTGTGGACAGCTACCTCGGTCGGCCTACGCCTCACGTGCTTGAGTATGTCCTGTATTAACCCGAAGGGGCAGGCCCAGCCGCAGAGCGCTCGGCCTAGGATAGCGCCGGTAACTAAGAAGGCCGCTAAAGGCAGGAGAGGAGCCAATCCTTCTGAGAGCATGTACTCCATGATGGAGAAAGCGTTCCCGACCGTGCGGCCTGGGGTAGCCGAGGGCAAGAGGATGGGCAGCAGGAGGGGCGTAGATGCAAGGCCCCATAGGCCGGCGTTGAAGAGCACGAAAAGCACGAGCTGGACAGCCCTCCTAGAGGCCTCAAGGAGCACGAGCCTGCGCCTCGTGGCCTCGCTCGCCATATCCACCGCCTTGGGCTAGCCTAGCTCGTGGCTGCCCAATAAAAGGGTTGGCTTAAGGCAAAAACTTAAGCCCCGTCGCCGGAGGTTATGGCGGCCGGATGAGGCGAGCTCGGATAAGCTGATAGATGAAGTACCCACGCAGGCGCCGACGGCCACCGCTTGAGCATGAAGTACCGCTGCTGGCCCCTGGTGGATAATTTTAATACCCGCGGATCGCCCACCGCAAATGGGCCGTGCCTTGAAAGCCTTGATATTGGCCGGCGGGCGTGGCAAACGCCTGAGACCCTCACAGAGCACGTGCCGCGATAGTGAAGGTATGGCGGCCGGATGAGATCCTCCACTATCGCTAGGTTAATCCTGTCCGTATTGACATCAACGCCAGCACAGAGACTTCCATGGTTCCTCCTATATCTCGTCGCATGTGCAACGTAAAAGCTGTATGGAATGGCCACTTGGAGTTGGCCTCTCACATATAACATTCCCTGCCTCACGTTCCACGATTTTATGTAGATGCGTGGGTTATATGGCTGTTTCTCATCCAGAAGGACCTTGAGGAGCTTCCTGAATACACCCGAAGTCGATACGGCCAACCGTATTCTCCTGCTCTCCCCATCATAACCGAGGGTAGTTACCCACACCTCGTCTAGACTCTTCAAGGTGATGTTTCTTGGAGGCCACTCTTTCTCGCTCTGCTGGAACATAAGCCACTCGCCTAACTCCACATTCCTGAAGTTAAGGCCTCACCTGTCATAGCTTGCTTATGGAGCCGCCCTTGCTCACGTTCAAGCGCCACTCGCCCTTGTAAGACGTGACCACCCCGCCTTCTATGGCCACCCTGTCGCCTGGCCTCAGCTCCACTATGCGATCGTCCCAGAGGACGAGCTTTATTTGCCCGCTGCCATCCGAGATCAAGGCCTCCAGAATAGCCCTCTCTGACCCGCGGGCTACTATCTTCTTCGCCTCGCCAGCCTCTATGACCTCAGCCTCTAAGCAGACGTTCCTCATGCCCGGCCTGAGGTCAGCTATCCTCAACGCGCCCCCCTCCAGCACGCCTTAGGGGAGCTGGCCATTGGATAAAGGATTATATCCCGGCGGGCCAAGCGCATAACGGGTGGTGGTTGCCTTATGTCCCTGACCGTCAGAGATATCATGAACCCCGATGTTATCACCATAGACGAGGATGCGACTGTCAGGGAGGCCGCTAAGCTCATGAGCGAGAAGAACGTGGGCTGCCTAGTGGTCCTGAGGAAAGGCGAGCCCGTCGGCATCATAACCGAGCGCGATATCTTGGTGCGAGTGGTAGCAGAGGGCAAAGACCCGGATGCCGTGCGCGTGGGCTGGGTGATGAGCACCCCGATAGTGAAGGGGCGCCCAGACATGGACCTTGAGGAGGCCGCTAAGCTCATGACGAGTAAGGGCGTGAAGAAGTTGCCCATCTTCGAGGGCAACCGCCTGGTGGGCATCATAACGCTCACCGATTTAGTACGCTCACAACCCTACGTGGTCGAGCTGCTAGAGGACATCTTAGCCAGCGAGTACCTGCCTCCCAGGTTCGAGAAGATATTGAGGCCTAGGAGGCCGAGAAGGCACTCGGGCAAGAGGCCCATGGTGCGTTAAGCTCAAAAGAGCCCCCCATATATATAGGGCGGGCGCCGGGGTGGCGGAGCGGTCAACGCGCCGGACTCGAGGTCCCCGTTAGGGGCCTTGGGCCGGTGAGGTTGGGGACGGGGTATCCGGTGGGCCTCGCGGCCCGCGTGGGTTCGAATCCCACCCCCGGCGCCAGATCAGCCCTCAGGCGCCCTCTAATATCTCCCTTAGCTCCTTAATGACCTCAGCCAGGACCTCAGGCGGCACCTTTTTTAACGAGGCCTTCATCCTGTCGACTAGGTTGCTCACGATAGGGAAGGAAGGCGCGTAAGGCCGTAAGGTATCTAATAGCTTAAGCAATCTCTCCTTGATCTCCTCGGCCTCCAACCCAATCACCGCCCCACCTGGCTGAGGCGGTTTTTAGCTTTTGCTGGGCGGCCAGGAGGCGGGCTTGGTGAAGGGTTATAATTGTATGGCGGTTTTTGGTCACGGGTGTGCGTGCTTGTCGAGCCAGGGCGAGGCCATGTCAGACGAGCTAGGCGGCCTAGACAAAGCTACTCTAATGCACCTTTATCGGATCATGCTGACCATAAGGCGCTTCGAGGAGGCCATAGCGGACCTCTACAGGCGCGGCCTCGTGCCCAGCTCAGCGCACGTTTACATAGGCCAGGAAGCGGTGGCGGCGGGCGTGTGCGCGTGCCTCAGGCCCGATGACTACGTGCTCTCCACGCACAGGGGCCACGCACACAGCATAGCTAAGGGCGCCCCCCTGGAGCGCTTGGCGGCCGAGATACTGGGCCGTGCCACGGGCCTGAATAGGGGCCGCGGGGGCTCCATGAGGCCTTGCTGCCCGGAGGTGGGCGTGCTCTACTCCTGCCCGATAGTGGGCTCTAACATACCCATCGCGGCTGGCGTGGGCTTGGCCATAAGGCTGAGGGGCACGGACCAAGTAGTGGCCTGTTTCTTCGGCGATGGTGCAAGCAACATAGGCGATTTCCACGAAGGCCTCAACCTAGCGGCTATCTGGAAAGCGCCCGTCATATACGTGTGCGAGAACAACCAATACGCTATATCCGTGCCCGTCTGGCGTTCCACATCCGTGCGCGACATAGCGGCCCGGGCGGCTTCCTACGGCATACCGGGAGTGGTAGTAGATGGAAATGACGTGGTAGCGGTCTATAAGGCTGCTAAGTGGGCCGTGGAGCGCGCCAGGAGAGGCGAGGGGCCAGTGCTCATAGAATGTAAAACCTACCGCTGGCTCGGCCACCACGTTGGCGACCCCGGCACGGCCTACAGGACGCGTGAGGAAGTCGAGACTTGGAAGGCCAGATGCCCGATAAAGCGTTTGAGAGAACGGCTACTGACCGCCGGCGTGGCTAGCGAGAATGAGCTAGCCGAGGTAGAAACCAAGGTAGAGGCGAGGGTGAGAGAAGCCGTAGAATTCGCCCTGAACAGCCCATATCCCGGGGCCGAGGAACTCTACGAACACGTCTACTGAACAGGTTCTATTTCGAACTCATAGCATTCGTCTCCCTTGGCCACGCACTTCACTTCGTTGACTGCGAAGGGCCTTCCAAAGGCTTCTTCAAAGGCCCCAGCTAGCACCCCCTTCAGCAAGTGGCTCTTGGGCCTCTCCGAGGAGCACACAAACGGCGAGCACTCATACGATTCGTAGAGCCTCACCCTGGCCTTAACCGCCTGGGGGTCCATGTCGAGTACCTCGTACCTGAACCAGCCCATGGCCCTGCAGAGCGCTAAGAAGGCCTCGATGAGCTTTGAGCCGGCCAGGCCATACTTTTCCCTTTTAAAATGCCCACTACCATCTTGCCGGCCTCGCGCCCCATATCGAACAATATGGCGTGGCCGCCCGTCCCGAAGGTCCGATCTATCCAATCTGGCATGGCGGTCACGCTACATATATCCAATAGCACCATCCTCCTGGTCAAGAACATGGTCGGAAAGGAAAAAGCGTCTATGATGAGGTCGTTGAACCTATGCTCGATCACCTCGGCTTTTAACACCATGTTTAAGGACAGCTTCTCGGCTAGTTCTCTCGCTCCATGCTGGCCCCCGTTAGGTCCACGAAGAAAACTCATGTGGCGGTCTCCTCGCCTGGCTCAGCCCATATCAGACCGGATAACACACCGATGCCGGCCTCGTGTATGGCATGGGCTATCTCGGCTAACGCGCCTGGACGGTTGCTGACCGTAAGGGCTAGCTGGGATATTCTCCTTCCAGGCGCATATATGGCGCACGGTATCCTTCTCTTACTACTCATTTCGATCGCGAGGCCACCATCTTACTTATAAAACTTGGCCGTTTCTGCCCGATCGCGCCTCAAGCAGAAGCCGGGAAGAGTTAAGAAAAGAGGCGTAACAGGCTGGCCGAGGCGCGGACACATGGGCGAGGCCCGCGAGCTCAGCATGGCCGAGGCCATAAACGAGGCCTTGAGGGAGGAAATGCGCCGTGACGAACGCGTCATATTGCTCGGCGAGGACATAGGCGTGTTAGGCGGCATCTACCGCGTCACTAAGGGCCTCTTAGAGGAATTCGGGCCAGAGCGCGTGATAGACACGCCCATAAGCGAGGAGGGCTTCGTGGGGGCTGCTATAGGCTTGGCCATAATGGGCTTCAGGCCCGTGGTGGAGATCATGTATGCGGACTTCCTGGCGAACTGCATGAACCAACTCGTGAACTTCGCGGCTAAGATGCGCTACATGAGCGGGGGCCAGCTAAAGGTGCCCCTCGTGGTGAGGACCATGATGGCTCACGGCCGCGGCCACGGAGGTGACCACTCGCAAGTGCCCATACCCTGGTTCTTGAACGTGCCTGGCTTGAAGCTGGTAGCGCCCTCCACGCCTTACGATGCTAAAGGCCTCCTCAAGGCCGCGATACGCGATGACTCGCCCGTGATTTACTTCGAACCCTACATCCTCTACCGCGTGAGGGGGCCCGTGCCAGAGGGCGATTACGTGATACCGCTTGGGGAAGCGGACGTGAAGCGTGAGGGAAACGACATAACCATCGTGGCCATCTCGGCCATGGTGCCCCGCGCTTTAGAGGCAGCCGAGAAGCTGGCCGATGAAGGCATAAGCGCGGAGGTAGTGGACCCGCGCACCATCGTGCCCCTGGACGAGGAGGCTATCCTGCGTTCCGTGATGAAGACTAATAGGCTCCTCATAGCGGAGTACTCACACAAGCGAGGTGGCGTGGGCGCCGAGATAGCGGCCCTGGTGGTCGAGAAGGCGTTCGACTACCTAGACGCCCCCATCCTACGCCTCGCCAGCCCGGACGTGCCCATACCCGTGAGCCCGCCCCTGGGCCAGCTCACCCTGCCGAGTGCGGGGGACATCGTGAAGGCCGCGAGGGCCCTGGTGCTCGGGGAGACGTGAGCCCGCTGGCTCGTGCGCTCGCGCTGGGGCGCGGACGTGAATAAAGGGTAATAGGCTCCTAGGGCCAGGTGAAGCGCGGTGAGGACATGGTCAAGACCATCATAATGCCGCGCTTGGACATAGACATGGAGAAGGGCTCGGTGGTGGAGTGGCGCAAGCAAGAGGGCGAGCCGGTTAAGGCCGGTGAGGTCGTGGCCATCATCATGAGCGAGAAGGTAACGTATGAGGTCGAGAGCCCTGCCTCGGGCGTGCTGGCCCGCATCCTCGTGGAGCCCGAGGTGGAGGTGCCCATAGGCGCCCCAATAGCTATCGTGGCCGAAGAAGGCGATAAACCCGAGGATATCGAGAGGGCCGTTGAGGAAGCCAAGAAAGCCCTTGAGGCAACTCTGAAGGCGCCTGCCGCCGCCCCGGCTGCTCCCGCAGTACCCGCTGAGCCAGCTACCCCAACTGAGGTCGTGCCTCCCGCGCCTGAGCGCGTGAAGATAACGCCCGCCGCCAGGAGGCTGGCCAAGCAATATGGCCTGGATATAACGAAGATAAAAGGGACAGGTCCGGGAGGGCGCATAACAAAGCGAGATGTGCTGAGGGCGCTGGAGGAGCTTAAAGTCGTGCCTGCCTACCGAGAGGTGAAGCTGACGGGCATAAGGCGCCTCACGGCTGAGAAAATGGCCAAGGCCTGGCAGGCACCTCACGCCAGCCTGACCGTGGAAGTCAACATGACAAAGGCCGAGGAGCTGAAGGCGCGCGTCGAGGCTGAGGAAGGCGTCAAACTGCCCTACGACGCCATCTTCGTCAAGGCCGTGGCGCTCGCCCTAAAAGCCCATCCTGAGCTGAACGCGACCTTCGAGGGCGGCGTGGTCCGCGTACACGAGACCGTGAACGTCTGCGTAGCTGTGGACACGCCTCAGGGCCTAGTTACGCCCGTGGTAAAGAACGCGGATAAGAAATCCCTGGTCCAGATAGGGCGGGAGATACGCGAGCTAGCGCAGAGGGCCCGCGAGGGACGCTTAAGCATGGAAGACGTGCGCGGGGGGACCTTCACCATCACGAACCTGGGCGTGTTCGGCATAGACAAGTTCACTCCCATAGTGAACCACCCGCAGGTCGCCATCCTGGCCTTCGGCCGTGTAGCCGAGAGACCGGCGGTGGAGGACGGACGCTTGACCGTGAAGCGAACGGCCTGGCTCACGCTCTCCTTTGACCACAGGGCCATGGATGGCGGCCCGGCTGCCCGCTTCCTCATGGCCGTGAAAGAGCTGGTAGAGCGCGCTGAGCCCCTCAGGGGTTAGCGTGGCTTGGGCGCAGGCGGCTGGCGCCTTCTGAGGACCTCCTGGCCTGACCCCGGGCTCAACTTGGCTTTTGAATGGGCGCTGCCACGCTTGGTAGCCGAGGGCGCTTGCCCCAACACCCTGCGCCTCTGGATTAACCCTCCCTGTGTGGTGATAGGCCGTTCAGGCCGCTCCCTGGCTGAGGTGCGGCTAGAGGTCTGCGAGCGCATGGGCTTGCCCGTGCTTAAGAGGCCCACGGCAGGTGGCGCTGTCTACCACGATGAAGGTAACTTGAACTGGACCGTGGTAGCCAGGAAGGACGACCTGCCGGAGTCCATTCGCTGGCCGAGTGAGTTGGAGGCGCTGGCTGCTAACGCTATCCTAGACCTCCTGGCCTATCTCGGGCTGGAAGGGCGCTTCGAGCCCAGAAAAGGTGTCTTCGTGGGTCCCTACAAGCTCTCAGGCCTAGCCATGTTCCTAGGCCGGGGCGCGGTCATGGTTCATGGCACCCTGTTGGTGAGCGCGGATCTACGAGCACTCCGCTCGGCCCTAGCGTGCAAGTTCGAGGTAGCGAACCTCGCCGAGCTAACGAGTTCGGGCCTGGGACCTTGGGAAATCGGGGAGCTGCTAGTCCCCCTCTTGGCCGAGGCGTTCGGTGTCCGCGGCGGCCTCCCTGAAGATCGCCCGGAGCCTAACGAGTTCACCTTGGCTAAGTCCATGAGGCAGCTGGCCCACGCCTGGCCCGAAGGCAAATAAGCTATTGGCCACCACGGCTCGGGGAGGTGCGTGTTGCCCGTGCGGGCGGCCCTGCTCGTGATAGACATGTTGAACGATTTCGTAAAGGAGGGCGGCGCCCTCAGGGTGGAGAGAGCCGAACGCATTATCCCGAAGCTTAGGGAGCTGCTCAATTGGGCTCGCGAGAGGGGCTTGCCAGTCATATACGCCTGCGATGCGCACCTAAAGGACGTGGATGCGGAGCTAGCCCTGTGGGGCGACCACGCCATCAAGGGCACCTGGGGGGCCCAGGTCGTCGAAGAGCTGAGGCCTCAGGAGGGCGATTACGTGGTGAAGAAGCGCCGTTACAGCGCCTTCTTTGCAACTGACTTGGACCTGCTGCTCCGCGAGCTGGGCGTGGACACACTCATACTGACTGGCATAGTCACGAACGTATGCGTCCAGCACACAGCTGCCGACGCCTACTTCAGGGGCTATAAACTCATAATAGTGAGTGATTGCTGCGAGGCGCTTACGGCTGAGGAGCACCAAGCCGCGCTGGAGTATATGAAGCGCGTTTACGGCGCGGAGGTGAAGACAGCCGAGCAGCTGATGGCCGAGTTAAGCACATGACGCCCTCCTTAAAACATAACGCACCCAGTAAGCGCTGTAGAGGAGCAAGCAGGCCGCTTGAGCGGCCAATAACACCACTAAAGCACACAAGGCCGATCCCCGGAGGCCTGGCCCGAGCTCTAAGAACACCAGGCTGACCAAGCTAGCCGCCAGCCCGGTAAAGAGCACCGCTAGTCTGTGGGCCTGACCCAGGTGACTAGCCCGCGCCCGCTGGCCAGGTAGCGGCTCGCTGCTGCCACGGCTAGGCCAAATAGCACGGCGATGATGAGCAGAAGCAACCACCGCATGCCCATCACTGCGCCTGCTATCGCTTCTCCTCGACGGCCCGAGGGCACGAGTTCCGTTCTGTCCTGCTCGGATATCTGGGGCTTTTATGCTCGAACGGGACTTCCCCAGCTCCACGCCTATCCGAGGAGCTTTATAGCCGGGCTTTTGGGGGAACGAGAACTTCCTACATACCTCTGGCCTTTGCTACCCCACATTCGCCCTTGAGGGCTTCGGATTTCCTCAGTTTAGGGAGAGTAAGTAGATATTCAAACTTACCCTCAGCCGAGATGCATCTGAAAGCCCCCCATGTTTTACGATACTGCCCCGTGGCCCGCAATAGGTTATATCTGGCCCTCCTGACCTGGGCCTGGGGCGAGCGCCGTGCCGGGAAGGATCTTCTACGTGGCCACGGAAGAGGAGATAAAGAGCGGGAAGGCCACGGATATCTACTTCGTGCGGACGAAGCGCATCTTAGAGGCTAAGGGCCTCTCGGGCGTACGCGTGGTAGCCGAGGTAACGCCTAGCAAGTTCCCTGAGCGCTGGCCTTGGGGTGTCCTCTGCGGTGTAGAGGAAGTGGCTAAGCTCTTCGAGGGCCTCCCCGTCAATATCTACAGCATGCCCGAGGGCACCGTCTTCTTCACGCGCGATTACCGGGGCTTGAGGGTGCCGGTCCTCTTCATAGAGGGGCCCTACGGTGAGTTCTGCGTTTACGAGACGCCCATGCTAGGCCTCCTATGCCAGGCCACCGGCGTAGCCACGAAGGCAGCGCGCGTTAAGAAGGCCGCCGGCGATTGCTTAGTTGTCTCCTTCGGCACGCGTAGGATGCACCCGGCCCTGGCGCCCACCATCGACAGAGCGGCTTTCATAGGCGGCTTGGACGCGGTCTCCAACATCGTGGGCGCGGAAGCCGTGGGCCAGAAGCCCGTGGGGACCATGCCTCATGCCCTCATCATAGTTATGGGGGACCAGGTAGCCGCCTGGAAGGCCTTTGACGAGGTAGTGGAGGCCGAGGTGCCGCGTGTGGCGCTCGTGGACACCTATTATGATGAGAAGATAGAGGCCATCATGGCCGCCGAGGCCTTAGGCGAGCGCCTCTTCGCGGTCCGCTTGGACACGCCAGGGTCAAGGCGCGGCGATTTCGCGGAGATAATACGTGAGGTCCGTTGGGAGCTAGACATAAGGGGCTATAAGCACGTGAAGATATTCCTCTCCGGAGGCTTGGACGAATATAGTATTCCTAAGTTCAAGGCGGCCGGCGCTGAGGCCTTCGGCGTGGGCACTTCCATAAGCAACGCGCCCGTGGTGGATTTTGCCATGGACATCGTGGAGGTCGAGGGACGCGGCCCCTGTGCCAAGAGGGGCAAGCTGGGCGGTAAGAAACAGCTTTGGCGTTGCTGGGATTGCATGTTGGACCTAGTAACGCCCTTTGGGGCTGATAAGCCGAGCTGCCCCCGCTGCGGCAGGGAGATGGAAGCCATGCTTAAGCCGCTTGTGAAAGAAGGCCGGATAGTAGCCGAGCTGCCTAACCCGAGCGAGATAAGGCAGTACGTGCTCAAGCAGCTCGAGAAGGTAGAGCTGGAGTTCCCGACATCCTGAAGCCCTCAAGCCCTACCGGCCTCAAGGGCTAACTTAAGGAGCTGCTCGGCTACCTCCTTGGCTGTCCGCCCTTCTATCAAGCGCCTAGCCTTCCTGAGGACTTCTTCGACCAGAGCGCCTCCTTCCAGCACTAGCTCGAGCTTGGCGACCATGTCCTCGGGGTCCCTGTACTTCACGACCGCGCCATCGTATACCTCGAAGTAATTGTTATCGGGGCAGATGAGCGGCCTCATGGCGCCTAGGCAGAGGTGCACCGTGCTGGAGATAGGCACATAATCGGCTGGAGGCCTGTGGAGGAGTACGGCGTCAACGGCGTGGTGGTAAGTGTAGAGCTCCTCGTAATGAGGGGCTGCCCGACGCACCTCCACAAAACCATAACGGGTCGAGAGCGCTAGAGCGTGCCTCAGGCCCTCGCCGTGCTTCGCTATTATCAGGAGCTTTAGGCCCCTCTCGTCTGCTAGGTGGGCCAAGTAGGGCATGATAGGCCAGAGGTGCTTAGCCCTTACACCGAAGGCCAATAATAGGGGCGCTTCGAGCGGCAGGTCTAGCGCGTGCCTGGCGGCTTTCTTATCACCTTCTACGACCGGGTGGAACGGGTAAGGGACAATCTCCACTCTCCGGGCGTTTATCAGGCGGCCATAGAGGTTGTAGAAGCGCTTGTCGAAGACCGTGGCTAAATCCCACCTGATCTGGTAAAACGCCTTGGGGCGCGGGACCACGCCCGCATGCATTATGGCTACAACAGGCCCCTTCTGCTTCAACTCGTGTATTATGTGCGTAAGGCCGCGTAAAGGGGCAGAACAAGGCTTTTCCACGAAAAGCACATCGAAACCCTCTTCTAGTAGGGGGCTCATGTCCAAGAACAGCTCGGGCGCTTCCTCCAGCCTATCGGCGTGCTGGTGCATCACCCAACACCTGCGCACGAAATCCTCATCCGGCGCGTCTACTGGCATCCTACCCTTGAGGACCTCGTCCAAGGGCGCGAACACGATCAGCTCATGGCCTGCCCTGAGCCATGCCGACCCCAATAACCAGGCGTGGACGGCCACGCCACAGCAATCGTTCCACGGGCTCATGAGGGCTATTCTCACGAGATCATCCCCGGCTATGCCGCCGAGGAGCGGGGCGGCATATAAACGCACCCGCACAGGTATATCGATGTTTTTATGTAGAGCTACCGCCGCCTCAGCTCTGGGGCAGAGGGGCTTGCTCTTCAGGAGGCACCTAATAAAGAAGATATTGCGGGGCGAGAAGACCAGGACCATAAGGCCCACAGGCAAATATAAGGTCGGCCGAGTTTACGCGGTCCAAGAAAGGCCGGGCGCCAAAAAGGTAGCCGAGATCTTGATAACGGGCAAGAGGGCCAAGAAGCTAGGGATGCTCACGCCCGAGGACATCGAGCCGGACGGGTACAACTCCTTGGAGAGCTTTAAGCGCGAGTGGTTAAGCATGTACGGGCGCTGGGACCCGGAGCAACAGGTATGGCTGTACGACTTCAAGGTAGTCAGGAGCTGGGCCACGGCTACCTGAAGGCCGGCCTCTTGGACAACAGCATGGGCAGGTAATGCGGCCTCTTGGGTTTACCTTCAAGCTCCTCTAACACGGTCCGCTTGAGTTCGTCAACGGTCATCTTCACCTGGTATGGCCGGTTGGGTTCAGATTTAGCCCTTATGGTTACCATGACCGTGCCCTCCTTTACTTCCTCATCGCCTACCACGCCCACGTAGGGCACCCATTCCATACCAGCCGCGCGTACCTTCCAGTCCATAGACCGCCTCCTGTCATCTACATCCGCCCTTATGCCGGCCGCCACCAATTCCTCAGCCACTTTGAGCGCGTAATCCAAGTGCCTATCGGCGATGGGTATGAGCCTGACCTGTGTGGGGGAGAGCCAAGTGGGCAGCTTAGCCAGGCCGCCGGCCTTTATGGCCTTGGCCGCCTCCTCCAACACGGCGCAGAGGAGGCGTTCTATGCTACCCGGGCTGGAGTGGATGATGATGCAGCCCTTCTCGCTGCCATCCGTATCCACGTACGTTATGCCGTAGCGCTCGCTGTCCTCCACGTCTACCTGGACGGTGCCGAGCTGGAAGTTCTTGCCCACGGAATCCACGTATTGGAGCTCGCTCTTCAGGGCCCAGTAATGCTTGCGCTCCGGGAAGAGCTGGACTAACGTAGGCTTGCCGAGTTCCACGGCCAACTTCACGAAGAAATCACGATGCTCTTGGTAGAAAGCCCTCTCGGCCCTGTAAGCGTGGACGAAATCTAAGCCAAGGCCCCTCAAGAGCTCCGCGTACTTGAGTGTTAGGAGTCTGAACTCCTCCAGGGCCTGCTCTAGGTCCTTACAGAAGCAGTGTAAGTCAGGCATGGTGAATTTCCTCATGCGCCTCAGGCCCACACATTCCCTGCGCGTCTCGAGCCTGTAGCTAGGCGCTATTTCGAAGACGCGGACCGGGAGCTGCCTGACGTTCATCCTCACATCTTTCATCATCCTGAAAAGACCGAAATCGCCCGCGAAACGTAAGAAGAGCACTTTGCCGCCCACATCTATCTTATAGTCCTTCTCGACAAAGCGTTCTGCTTGGGCACGTATGTCCGGCTCGTCGGCCCTGTACATAGTGGGCGTCTCTATGACCATGGCCCCCAGGCTTAACGCCATGTCTAGGACCCAATCCTCTATGAGGTCTTTCATCAAGGCCCCCTTGGGGTAAAAACGCATGTGCCCTACATCGCTGGCTGGTTCGTAATCGACGAGCTCTAGACGCCTCATGAGCTCTATGTGGGCTGGCGGCTCGTGTGGCACGTAACCTACTTCTTCGCTCAGGATGAATTGTTTGAGCAAGGGGTCCTCGGCCACGGGCGGGCAGGCCTCTGGGTCCGTTAGGTCGAGCTCGTGTTCCCGGCCATCCTTGCCTATGACTAGGTACTCAGCGCCGGACAACTTCGGCTTACCTCACGGGACCCTAGCCAGCAGCATCCATATTTAAACTATGCCTGCTCTTCCCGGGATTCCCGCGCCCTTAGGGCCGCCTCGGCAGCGGCCCCTAGCATAAAGACGACGAGCGCGATGGCAAGGGCTATGGCCCCTAAGCATAATAGCACCACAAATAGCTCATCTAAAAGCCCCATAGACGCACCCCTAACCCATGAACTTCCACTTCTCTAACCGCCTCTCCTTACGCGTCCTGCGCTTGTACTCCTTGTAGTGCTCTTGGCAGAGGTAAGCTCTCCGCCCGCCCTCCACGTTTAAGCCGGCACTCACGACCTTATCGGTTGGCAGCGAGCGGACGGCTGGCGCGTTACAGCCTACCACGCTACATTTCTGGCCCTTAGCTATCTTGCCCATGGCCATCACCTATCCGGGGAGAACTGCCATTTGCACGGGCCTTAAACTTTCACCACTAAGTTGTATATCTCCTGGGCGCGCTCCATTACCTCTTCCCTGCTACCGAATCGCGTTGGGCCAAATTCTTCTACCACGAAGGAGGCAGCCGCTGAACCCACACAGGCGCACCACACTGGGTCCTCGTTCCTCACGTACTCAGCCAAGAAAGCCCCTATGTAGACGTCCCCGGCCCCCGTGGGCTCAGCTACCCGGGTAACCTCGTATGCGGGTATGGCGTAGAGTTCTCCCCTCACGGACAGGATAGAACCTTCCTCGCCCAACGTGATTATCACTAAGCCGACGCCTAAGTTATGTAGCTTCCTTAAGCCGTACCTGAGGCGGCCAGTGCCCATTATGCGCTCGTACTCGCGCAGGGAAGCTTTCATTATGTCCGTGAGGCTGAGCACGAACCTATCGAACCAGCCCTTGAGCACCACAGTGCCGTCCTCGCGGAAAGACCTGACGAGGCCCTGAGGATCGAGGCAGAGGTACTCCGCCCGCCTCCTCAGCACGGCGACCAGGGGCGGCGATATCTCGCCCGCTATCGGGGCCAGTAAGACGGCCCTGGCCGTCAGCTCGTGGGGGATGTCCTCGGGCTCTATTGGCGGGGCCTTGGCCTTCAACACCATGCGCCTCTCACCGTCCAAGTACTCAATAACGTAGTTCGTGGTCTTAGCGCCCTCCACGGTCTTCAGGGCCGATAGGTCAACGCCTGCCTCGGTCAAGAGCCTTTTATACTCCTCGGGAAAGTCATCGCCTACCCTAGAGATAACGGCCACGGACGCCCCCAGTTTCCTAGCCGCTAGCGACGCGTAAGCAGGTGGGCCACCGAGGGCGCCTTGTACGGGCTGCCCCCTCCGCGTTATTACATCGAGGGCAAAATGTCCGACCACTACCAAATCATACGGAGCACCCTGGGGCGCGCCTGAGCACATGCTCGCACTCTCTTCCGCGGACTACTGAACTTGCCTTTCCTTATTAGCTATTTGGCAGCGGGGCTGGCCGTGGACATCCCTCAGGCGGGATGGCGAGACCGCATGAACTCCTCTATCTTATCCATGGCCTCCTCGAGCACAGCCGGCGGCGGGAGGAAGACGACCCTAAAGTGCCCCTGGCCGTAGATCGGGCAGAACCCGGAGCCGTGCACGACAAGAACGCCTTTCTCCTTCAGGAGGTCGAGGACGAACTCCTTGTCCGTGTGCCATATCTTACCCACGCCCTCTACCCTCGGGAAGAGGAAGAAGGCCCCCATGGGCTTAGCAGTGCTCAGCCCCTCGATCTCGGAGATGCGTTTATAAGCCAGGTCCCGCCTGCGCCTCAGCTCCCCGACCATCTTAGCCACGTGGTCTTGCGGCCCCCTCAGGGCTGCTACAGCGGCAGCCTGAATGGGCGTGCTGGGACAGAGCCTCACGCGGGCCAGCTTGGCTATGGCCTCCCTGAGTTCGCTTAAAGCGCCTTCAGGGTCCCTGAAGTAGAGGTAGCCTAGGCGCCAGCCCGTCATGAGGTAGACCTTGGAGAAGCCGTTGAGGCCTATCACGGGTACGTCCTCGGCCAGGGAAGCCGTGCTCCTGAAGGAGCCCTCATACACTATCCTGTCGTATATCTCGTCGGAGGCCACGGGCAACCCGTGCTCGCCAGCTATGTCCAAGACGGACCGCACCGTCTTCTCATCGTAGACGGCCCCACACGGGTTGTTCGGGTTGATGAGGACTATCAGCTTGGTGCGGTCCGTTATCTTCGCCCTGAGGTCGTCCAAGTCAGGCCGCCAGCCCTCTTCTTCCACGGTCCTGTAAGGCACGGGCTTGGCCCCGTAGAACTTCGCGTATGATATGTAGGGCGGGTAAGTCGGGCCCGGCACCAGCACCTCATCGCCCGGCTCGAGCGAGGCCGCCATGAGGAAGTTCATGGCCTCTGATACACCAGCGGTCACCATCACGTCCTCGGGCGCGATATCCACGCCGTTATAGCGCTTCTCCTTCTCCGCAATAGCCTCCCTGAGCTCCGGTAGGCCTTCAGAAGGCCCGTACCAGCTCTTCCCGGCCTTAACGGCCTCGTAAAGCGCTTCCTTGATGTGCTCCGGCGTGTCGAAATCGTATTTGAGCGGGTCACCTATGTTCAGGTATAGTATCTTCATGCCCTTCCGCTCTAGTTCCTTAGCGGGCAATAGCACGTCCCTTATGGCGTACTCCACCGCCGCGGCCCTGCCAGCCGGCTTGAAGACACGCTTAGCTTTGCCTGACCTCGCCAACCGCTCCCACCTCACGCTTATCGCCTAGCTGCCTATATAAGTTGGGCGCGAGCATGGCGGCTGGCACGCTCACGTTCGTGGGCTTAGGCCTTCACGATGAGAAAGGCCTCACGCTCAAGGGTCTCGAGGCGGCTAAGAAGGCCGATGTGATATTCGCGGAGCTATACACTAGCCTGATGCCAGGCCTCTCGCTCAGGAGACTTGAGGAGCTGATAGGGAAGCCCATTAGGCTCGTGAGCCGGGCCATGCTAGAGGAGCAAGACGCGGAGCCCATTATGACCGAGGCAGAGCGGGGCCGGGATGTGGTCCTGCTCGTGCCAGGAGACCCTATGGTCGCGACCACGCATGTAGCCGTGCGCCTGAGGGCCGAACGCTCGGGCGTTAAAACGCGTGTGATACACGCCCCAAGTATAATATCGGCCGTGGTGGGCTTAACGGGCCTCCAGGCCTACAAGTTCGGGCGGACGACCACCATAACGTACCCGGAGGGGGGCTTGCTCTCGGAGGCGCCCTACCGGGCCGTGGTCGAGAACAAGGCCAGGGGCCTCCATACTATTTGCCTCCTAGACACCAAGACGGAAGAGAGGCGCTTCATGACGGTCCGTGAGGGGCTGGAGATAATGCTCGAGTTAGAGGAGCGCCTGGGCAAAGGGGCCGTCAGGCCCGATAGCCTGGCCGTGGGCATAGCGCGCGCTGGCTCAGACGCGCTTGTCGTACGGGCGGGCAGCGTGGAAGAGCTTTTAGATTATGATTTCGGGCCTCCTCCCCACACGCTCGTCTTCCCCGGCCAACTCCACTTCATGGAGGCGGAGGCCCTTAAGGCCCTGGCGGATGCCCCTGATTGGCTAGTTGAGCGGGCTAAACGCGGCGAGGTGCCCCTGACGCTCGAGAGGGAGGCCGAGGAGCTAGCGAAGCGCTACGTGTGTAACCTCGACTACGCCTTTAGCACCCTCAAGATACGCGAGGGCCATGAGGTCCGCGAGGTCGAGGAGAGCCGCCTGAGGCATGTGCTTGATCTGGCCGAGCGGTATCATGAAGATGCTGAGCGTTTCCTAGAGGCGGGCAAGCACCTCACGAGCATAGCGGCTGCCTCCTATGCGGAGGGGCTCATAGACGCGCTCAGGTTGCTGGGCCTAGTGAATTTCGAGTGGCCGAGGGCCTGAAAGGCCGGGGGGTCAGGAGCTGCCTTCTGGCTCTAGCCTAACGGCCGGCCTGAACTTGTAGCCGTATTCTATGACGCCAGCTGGCCCGTGAGCTCTTATGCGCCTCAGAGTGGCCTCTAGCTCTAGGCCTGGCCTCAGCTCGCCTGGCTCACAATCGACTATCTGCGCCAGCACCTTCACGCCGTCCTCGAGCTCCACCAAGCTGACCACGTAAGGCTTGTAATCCTCTAAGTCAGAAGGTGCCCTCCTTATGACCGTGAAAGCCAGGAGGCGTCCTCTCTTGCTTAGCTCCACGTCCTCCATGTCCCTCGAGCCACATTTAGGGCACACAGGTCTCCTTGGGTGGTAAACGGTCCCGCAGAAGCGGCATTTACTGCCTACCAGCCTATATTTATATGGTATCTCTCGCCAGAAGCGCGGCACGCTCATGCTTTCACCTCCCAACGCGCGAATACATGGACACACGATACGGAGCCCAAGCCACACATGTTGTGAGCCAGGCCCACCTCGGCCCCATTGACCTGGTTCTTACCCGCTTCGCCCCTGAGCTGGAGCACGGCCTCCACGGCCTGGTAGGTGCCTGTGGCGCCCCAGGGGTGCCCGCGTCCCTTGAGGCCTCCCATGGTGTTCACGGGCCAATCGGCCCCTAAGGCTATACGGCCCTCGGAGATCAGCTTCCAACCTTCCCCGCGCTCGGCTAAGCCTAGCTCCTCCAGGGCCAGAGCGCCTACCACGCTCGTGGTGTTGTGGAGTTCGAAGAAATCCACTTCCTTGACGCCCAGGCCAGCGGCCGCGAGTGCCCTCTTAGCGGCCTCCCTTAGGGACGGGATGGTCAGGGGGTCCTCCCGCTCGCAGAAGTTCATCCTGCCCGCTACTACCTCGGAAGCCAGGATTCTCACGGGCGAGTCATTCAGGCGCCTAGCCTCATCGGCCTCCGCCAACACCAGGGCAGCAGCGCCATCCCCGAAGCCAGGCGTGTCCAAGAGCCTTATCGGGTCGGCCACCAGTGGCGAGTTTAATATGGCCTCAACTGTTATGGGAAATGGGAATTGGGCGTGCGGGCAGCCAGCCGCGTTCTTGTGGTCGTTTACGGCAAGGGCCACCAGGTCTTCATAACTGGCCCCGTAGCGCTCCATGTAGAGGCGCGTTAAGAGAGCGCAGAGGCCCGGTATGGTGACGCCGGAGTGGAAGGTGCTCCTGGCGTCCTCGAAGAGCATCTGGATGCGCTCTGCCTCAGGGGCTAGGACGTCCGTTATCTTCTCTACCCCGCATACCAAGATGGGCTCGCGGCCCACCCCGGCCAGCACGTCGAGGCAGGCTTGGTGGAGCGCTAGGGCGCCAGAGGCATCGCCAGCCCTCACCTCAACCGCTTTCACGCTCTCTAAGGCCAGGGCGTCGGCCAAAAGAGATGCTAGGTTGCCCTGCTCGTTCAGGAGTTCTGAGGCCGCGTTCCCCACGTAGACCGCCCTGACACGCGGGTTGCCAGCGTCCTCGAGGGCCTTCAGACAGGCCTCCGCGGCCAGGTCGAGAGCCGAGCGCTCCCAGTGCTCCCCGACTTTTACACAGCCGGCGCCGGCTATAGCCACTTGGCCCCTCATTTCAAGAGCTTACCCCTGAAGCGCACGTAGGCCGCATAATCTATGTACTTCTTCCTGGCCAAGAAGGCCTTTACGGGCGGGGCCAGCGGGCGCTTCTCCTCTATAGCGTCCTGGACCACGAAGCTGAAGGCATCTGAGCCGGCGCCGGAGCCGTAGGAGACCACTAGGATCCTGTCGCCTGGCTGGGCCACGTCGAGCGTGGCCGCGAGGCCGAGGGGCGAGCTACCGGAGTAGGTATTGCCTATGTAGGGCACCAATAAGCCGGGCTCGAGCTTCTTCTTATCTATCCCAAGCATCTTAGCGGCCTTAAGTGGGAACTTCGTGTTAGGTTGGTGGAACACGGCCCAATCGAAGTCCTCTGGCCCGAGACCTAGCTCCTCCATGAGCTTCTTGGCCGCCGTCACAACGTGCCTGAAGTAAGCCGGCTTACCGGTGAAACGGCCGAAGTGACGTGGGTAAGGTTGTCCAGCTCTACGCCAGAAATCAGCTGTATCAGTGGCGTAGGAGCAGGAGCCCTCCACATAAGCCACGGTCTCATCTGATTTTAAGCCGAATATGAAGGCCGCGCCGCCAGAAGCAGCCGTGTATTCCAGATCGTCCGCCGGCCTGCCCTGGGCTGTGTCAGCACCTATGGCCATGGCGTACTTGGCCATGCCCGAGCCCACTAGGCCGATACAGGTCTGGAAGGCCTCCGTGCCAGCCTTACAGGCGAACTCGTAATCGGCCGCTAGTAGGTGCGACCCTATGCCCAGCGCCTCGGCTACTATGGTACCCGAGGGCTTGACAGCGTAGGGCTTAGACTCGCTGCC
>CAZWYW010000023.1:0-18807 GCA_964638535.1 uncultured Candidatus Bathyarchaeia archaeon
ATGCGTTTCATGAAGCTCGGCGATAACAGGCCCCTCCAGCCGCGCTGCTCGATGACCTCAAGCATGATGTCCCAATCCATGAGCACTAGTAATACCGCGATGACCACCATGGCCACGGCCGTGCCCACCATAGCCCAGATACCGCCGCCCTCGAAGGCCACGAGGATGGTCGTGAAGGCTAGCTTGCCGGAGTAGGCCAGGAGGAGGCAGAGGGCCACTTTGCCTATCAAGAAGGCCGGGAAAGCCTTCCAGAGCGGGTAGCGCATGAGGCCCAGGGGGAGGCTTATCACGTCGTCCGGCAGGGGCGTGGCGGCCATGAGGATGATGAGGAGGAAAGCCGGTTTCTCCAAAAGTTTCCTGGCCTTCTCCAGTTTGCGTTTCTTCTCCTCGTCTAAAGCCTTCCTCCAGGCCGCGCCAAGCACGTATCCGGTGAGCTCGCCTATGGCGGCCCCTAGCCCGCTCACGAAGGCTAGGAGGGGCAGGTCTGCTAGGTCCAGGAGCGCCCCGAGCATGAAGACAAAGAGCGCGTAAGGCGCGGGGATTACGATGCTCGCGTTCCCTAGCAGGGAGGCCAAGAAAGCGCCCAGGTAGCCGTATTTATACGCCAGATCCATCATCCACTTGAGCATGCTGTTCTCTGAGCCCAACTCCTCGGCACCTCACCTTAAGCGCGCCGCCAAGCTGGCTGAGAACCTATTTATGGCTTTAGCCCGCGTGAGTATATCATAAAATCGGAGAGATGCGTCGGGCAATCAGCCCTTAAGGCTTGGGTATGGCCAAGTCAGCCGGGCCACGCCCGGATACCTTTATGTCGGGGTTCACGCGCTCTACGATGTCTATTATGATCTCCGCGTACTTCACCTTCTCCCGCACTAGGAAGGCTAGGTGCTGTGGGCTCACCCAGGGCCTGTAGAGGCCTGCCACGCTAGGGCCGGGCTCTATCTTGAAGTAGCAGGGCGCCGTCACGCGCGCTATCTCGGGCGTCTCCCAGAATCGGTTGAAGCCACCCCAGGAATCGAAGAGGTAGACGTGCACGTCGATCGGTATGTCCACGGCCTTCCTTATGGCCGCGAGCATGGGGAGCGTCACATCGCCTAGCGGGTTGAAGGTGTTCGCGCCCAACATCTCAAGCACTTTCGCGCCAGCGGGGTTAGCGTGGCCAGCGAAGATGGAGACCTTGAAGATCACGTCCTTCGGGATATCGCCCGCCTTACGCATCTCGTTGAGGAGCCAGAGGAGCCCTTCGTCTACGATGAGGAAGCCGCGGAAGCCGAGCTCTATGCAGCGCATGATATCCGCTATCACGTACATGAGGTTGTCCGAGCCCCTGAAGCGGATGCCGCACACGCTCCCCTCTGGCGTCCTGAGCTGGCCGCCGAGATCCCAGGGTGTCCTCGGGCCAGGCGTCATGATGACCTCTAACTTGGCATCCCGGGCTAACTCGGCGAAGCGCGTGAGCTCCTTATCGTCCAATAGCGTGGCGCCCATCACGACCGAGATAAGCCTGTGCACCGGCACATCGCGTTTCTCCATTTCGTCGATCAGGGCCTCAAGCACCTCTGGCCTCTCCACGCCCGAGATCTCTATGCGGTAGTGGGCGCCGTCAGGGAAGCGCTTAGGCGAGTCGGGCAGGTCATATAGGTCCCGGCCAGGGATGCCGTGCTTCTCCATCATGGCCTTCACACGCTCAAATAACCTCTCGCCCCTCATGGCGAGCTTAACTCGGGCCGAAAACTATTTAATAGTTTGTGGAAGCCTGAAAACGCCCGTGCTTATGCTGAAGCATGTTGGTGCTCATTTGCATAAAACCATCAATAGCACGGCAGCTATCACGGCTAGAGCGGCCGCGTAGAGGAAGGCCCAGGAGACGCCTACTAAATCCCATATGAGGCCCACTGCCGCGCCCGCCGCTAAGCTGGTGAAGCCGATGCTCGTGTGGAAGATGCCGAGGGCGAGGCCCCTAGCCTCGGCTGGCGCTAAGTCTGAGGCGTAAGCCCTCTGGGTCCCGTCTACCAGGGCTTTTGATAGACCGTAAAGGGCGAAGAGGCCCAAGGCCACGGGGGCCGATGAGGCGAGCGACACGACCGAGAAACCAGCACAGGCGAGGGCGAAGATGAGGTAGCCGAGAGCTATGACGGCGCGCCTGCCTACTTTATCCGAGAGCACGCCAGCGGGCACGGAGAAAGCCGCGTAGAAGATGTTGAAGAGCACGTAGAGGCCCACGGCGAACACGAGGCGGTCGAGGCCCCAGGGAGGCTGGACGAACTTGAGAGCGAAGAGGAGGAAGAGCATGTAGGTCATGTTGGAGAGGCCGAAGACACTGGCGGTAGCCACGAAGTGCTTGAAGCCCGGGGACAGGTTAGGCCTCTCCCGCCTAGCTACTTGGGAAGGCGCTTTAGGCGTCTCGACCACGAAGGCCAAGGGCAGGAGGGCCGGGAAGGCCGCTAGAGCACCGCAGAGCATCACGGCCTTGACGTCCCACTTCAATATCCATAACGTGAGGAAGGCGGCCAGGGACCCCACTATGGCCCCGGCCGTGTCTAAGGCGCGGTGTAGCCCGAAGGCCTTGCCGCGCTTGCCCCCCGACTCGGCTATGAGCGCGTCTCTCGGCGCCGTCCTGACGCCTTTCCCTGACCTCTCGAGTGCCCTCAAGGCCATTATCTGGCCCCAATTAGCCGAGAAAGGCATGAAGAGCTTGCAGGTAGCCGATATAGCGTAGCCAGCCGCCGTCAAGGCCTTCCTGCGGCCCGTCCTGTCCGAGAGGTAGCCCGATGGGGCCTTCAGGATGTGCTGCATGAGATCTCCCACGCCGCCCACTAAGCCCACGGCTAAAGCGGAAGCCCAGAGCATCTCCACGAACTTCGGCAGGACGGCGTGCATCATCTCGCTGCTCACGTCCGTTATGAAGCTGACTAGGCCCAAGAGCAGCACGTTAAGGCTCACGCCGAGCACCGTACGGCTGACCCTGCCCCCGCCTCCGCCCATTCTCGCCGCCCGCCTCCTACATGCCGTGTGATGGAAAAAGCTTATTGGAGATCGTTTTTACTCAAGCTAGTGGCCGGGGCACCCCGGCGCTGTGAGCGGCTTCCTCTCTCCTGAGCGGCCCTCCCGGGGCGGGGCCGTGAGGAAGGACACCACGGCGAGCGTCGGGGGAGGCGATGAGGAGCGTTCCCCACCACTGTAGAGCCGGGCCGGCGTAGAGGGGTGAACGAGCTTGCCCTCGCCGAGCCCCCGAGAACGCTATGAGCTGAAGGGTGCCGCCACCGAGCCCTAGAAAAGGGCCGTGAGGACGGTTGCAGTATGCGAGCGTCGGGAGCGGCTAGGTTCCTGTGAGTTAAGGCGGGAATTCTAGCTCCCTCAGAAGCTCAGAAGGTCTCACCACCCTAAGCCTCCCACCCTCATCTGGGTATCTCGCTCGTAGCTCGTGCAGCCTCAAGTCCTCTAAGAAATGCCTATCAGTACTCACTAATAACGTCCCGTGTCCCGTCGCTAGAGCCACTCTGAGCACCTCCATGTCCTCTTCGTCCTTTAACCCCAGGCCACGCACATCGTACCGCTCGACCCACTTGGTCTCAAGCACGTGAATCCTGACACTCAAGGAACTCTGCAGCCCTCGAGCGCAGACGGTCTTGCACTTCTTGAGCTGAACAATCCAGCGGATGGTCCTCACTAGCCATGCCTGAAGTGGGGGGAGTGGGTGATGCTTGCTGAGGAGGGGAATTACCTTGCTTTTATACGCTTTGAGCATGCGGCGGGACACATAAATGGTTACATCTAAATCAGGTAAGCGCTCCCCCAGCTCTCTTATCGCTATTTTCTCCTCCTCAGGCTTATCCCCGCATGGCACAAGGGAGCTAGGGTCTAGAACCAGGAAAAGTGGGTCAGAAGAGACGCGATACGACCTCCTCAGCGTCCGGGAAGCCCTCGAAGGTGCCGTCCTCGTAGATTTCAAGTTCAGTCACCTCCGTCCAGGGCTTCTCCGCGGTCCTGCTGAGGTAATATACTTTAAGATCATCGGGCTTTAAGAAGTCATGTCCCACCAGCCCGGCCAGAGCTGATGGGATGAGGTCGGAGTGAGTGGTCATCACTATGGTCAAGTCCCTCTCCAGAGCCCTTCTCGCCATCTGCTCGGCGAAGTCCATAACCATCACTGGATTTTTGTGTATTTCCGGCTCCTCGATCACGATAAGGCTACCCTCAGGCACCCTGGCCGTCATGATATCGAATAGCGATAGATCGACTATGCCATCGGGGCTCAGCTCCAGTGGAAGCATCAGCTTCGTGAATGGATCCTTGAACGTGAAATCTACGAGTTGAAGCACGTAGGGCACGCTCACTATGTAGATGCCAACATCATGGATCTCCCCACTTATAGGCTCGATGGGCACGCCAAGCGCCCGCGTGAGGTCCATGGCGAAGCGACCGAAGGGAGGAATGATTGGTAGCTCCTTGAACATCTCCAGGAAACCACCCAGCATCGAGATAATACCTGCGAGAGCACCCGTGAGCGGGCGAGTTCTAGCTCTTTCACCGGTCGCTGCTCGCGCCAGCTTGGACATGAACATCAGTAAGTGTAGGTAGTCGATGCGACGAGACGGCAGCAAGTACTCATCGACCCATGGTGATTCTCTAGGCCTGATCACCTCTAGCTTCCCGGCCTCACCCTGCTTAGGCCTCACCACGAGTTCTTGATCGCCTATCTTAATGGAGATCGGAAACTGAGGCTCATCATCAGCTATTCTAGCCAACATATCGAAGCCATACCCGTAAAGTTGCATTAATAAATCATCAGGCGTCAGAGGCCTCTGCTCACTTGACTTAGAGGCAAAGTAGATAGCATAAGCTAGACTCGACTTACCTGTTGAGTTCCTGCCCATGAAGACGTTAAGTCTCGAGAGCTCCAATTCTACGTCCTTGATGCAGCGCCAGTTGACCACCTGCACCTCCATGTTTAGCACCTGGCTCATATTAACAGGTTACCCTTAGCTAAAAAGCCTTTATTCCTGGGAACGGCATAAAGCCGGACATCCGCTCCTCTATGCGCTCTTAAGGCTCTTCAGTCAGCTTTCGGGTCCCTCAGCTAAACGGCTTGCCATACGCATCTAAATAGACGAACTCGCTCAGCTCCTTACGCTTAGGCGCCCTCGGCTCCTCCGCTGGCTTGCCGAGGGGCATCAGGACCACGAGCTCTACGTTGTCCGGCAGGCCGAGTATCTCGGAGGCCTTCTTGTGGTCCATCGCGCCTACCACCACCGTCCCGAGGCCGAGGGCGTGGGCCGCTAGAGCCATGTTCTGGACCGCTAGAGCCACGTCAAACATCAGCCAATCGCCCTTTTCCGTCACGGCCTTGCCCTTGTAGAAACCGGACACGCCCTTGCGCCCGCAGACGGCTAGGACCACGGGCGCATTGGCCACCGCGTTCTTAGCGGGGTTCCTCTCTGGGACCAAGAGCTCAGAGAGCGCTTTCTTCTTCTCCGGGTCCTTCACGACCACGATCTCCCAGCACTGCGTGTTAGCCCAGGAAGGTGCCCACCTAGCGGCCTCTAAGACGGCCCTTAAGGCCTCGTCGGGCACGGGCTCGGGCGAGAACTTACGCACGCTTCTACGGGTCTTGATGGCCTCTAAGACCTCCAATCCCGACACCGGGCCACCAAGGGGCTTGCCGGGCACATAAGGCTTCCCTTAGCCGCCGCCGAGCGGGGGGAACATGAGCACCGTATCCCCGTCCTTGAGCCGGTAGCCCAGGCCGCCCGGCAAGGATGTGTAAAGCTGGCCATTCACGAGCACGAGGTAGCGCCTGCTTAACACGGGCCTGCCCGCGCTATCGTGGTCAAAGAGCGCCCTGGTGAATTCCTCCCCAACGCCCGGGTGCCTGGCCGGCAAGTGCTTGAGCAGGAGGTCGGCTAGCGTGGTGCCTTCCTCGACCGGCACTACCTCCTCCCTGACGCCCATGAGCTCCCTCAGCCCGGCGAAGTAGCAGACCCTCACGTTCACCTTCGTCAAGCCAGCTCACCGCCTGCTGCGGGCTGGGGATTAAATAACGGCGCTGTTGGCCGGCGGTGCCCTGGAATAGCCTGATTAGTCCCCTTCTTCCTCAGCGGCAGCAGTGAGGCCTACCGGACGACTTCTCGACGGCCTCGTTTAAGGCCTTGAGAAGCGCCTTTAAGTCTGCCCCGTACATCCTCGCAATATTGCCTACCCTGAGCGTGCTCATTTCAGCGCGCGCTAGGGGGCAGGTAGGGCAGGGTATGCCGTGCTGTCTCAGCACGATCGCGGCCGCCGGGTACTTCAGCACCTCCTCAAGGGTGGTGTTTTCCGTGATCTTGCCCGGCATGGTCTCGCCGCCGTTAAGAGCACGGGGCCTCCTAAAAAATTAACGGTGTTTATCATCGGCATCGCTTTATAGGCGGGCGGGCTGCCGGACACGCGGGAGGCCGGGGCTCCGTGAAGGTGGTGGTAAAGCTCTTCGCCCGCTTCCGTGAGGAGCTGGGCGCTGGCCAAGTAGAGCTGCCGCTAGCCGATGGGGCTACCCTGGCTGATATCTTAAATCGCGTGTTCAAGGGCGACCCCCCTGAGCACTTCTTAATCGCCATCAACGGCAGGCTTGTGGGGGAAGCCGACCTAAGCAGGATAAGGCTCAAGGATGGCGATGTGGTAGACGTGATGCCCCCGGCCTCGGGAGGGTAATCGGGTTGAGGGTCAGACTGGCTGAGCGGTTAAGCAAGGTAAGCGATGTGGTAGAGGAGCTCAAGAGGGCATCGGATAATGTAGGGGCCATCTGCGTATTCTTAGGTGTGGTCAGGGCCACCAGCGCTGGGGAGCGCGTCCTCAGGCTCGAGTACGAGGCCCACCCTGCTTTAGCCGAGGAAGTGCTTTTGAAGTTGCTCGAGGAAGCGAAGGAGCGCCACGGGATAATAGATGGCGTGATAGAGCATAAGGTGGGTACTGCCCATGTGGGCGAGACCGTGATGTACGTGGCCGTGGCTTCCGAGCACAGGAGAGAGGGCTTCAGGGCGCTAGCGGAGTTGGTGGACAGGGTGAAGCACGAGGCACCGATATGGAAGAAAGAGGTGTTAGAGGGCGGCGCCCGCTGGGTGGAGGGAGAGCTGAGCGAGCGAGAACCCCTCATAAGGCTGAGGGGCGTGCTAGAGGCCACAGTCAACCGCGACGTGAGCGCCCGCGAGCTAGTAGAGGCCCTGGGCCTGAAGGCCGACGAGGTCCTGGTCATGAAGGATTGTAGGGTGCTGCAGCTCCACGAGGGCCTCAGGAAGGGCGACCTTGTCAAGATAGTGCCCGTAGCCCTCCTCACGTCCGCGGGCGGCTGAAGGAGGAGGTGAGGCTTCGTGGCGCCTTCCGTTGTGGTAGTGCTAGTGACCTGCCCGAGCAGGGAGGTAGCCGAGCGGATAGCCAAGGCGCTCTTAGAAGCTAGGTTAGCGGCCTGCGTGAACATCACGCCCGAGCTAAAGAGTATCTTCTGGTGGAAGGGCGAGGTGGAAGAGGCATCCGAGGTCCTCATGTTCATCAAGACCAAGGCCGAGCTGTTAGACGAGCTGATCGCCAGAGTCAGGGAGCTACACCCCTACGAGGTGCCTGAGGTAATAGCTCTGCCTGTGGCGGCTGGCTTGAGCGATTACCTGGCTTGGGTCGAGGAGGAAACTAAACGGCCCTGAAGTTAGAATTCTACAGCACCCTCTTCACAAGCAGGAGGGCTAATGCCGTAAGGCTAGCGCTAAGTACTGTAGAGTCCATCATGCCCAGGTGTAGTTAGTCAGTGGCGGCAGGATACTAAAAAGTTCAGCCTCAGTCATTTTGTGAGAGTGGGGCTCTCCTTACCCGCCTACTTCCATACGCGTTACCAGCCACCTTTTGTGCCCTTTAATCCGATAACTAAGCGTTAAAAACTTAAAGTTGATATGATGTGAGCTTAAGATAGAGTGGTGGGAGCATGCGGAGGGCACTGTTCGTTGTCTTGACCTCGGCTCATTCACCCCACATTCGCCCTTATGGGCTTCGTGCTGAGGAGTACAAGGTCCAGCTCCCCCTGGCTCAGAGCATTTGGGCAGATTATTGACTAGTGAAGAGCCCCAGTAACGGTTACCACGCCTGGTGGGCTCTGCTTAGCATGAGCTTTATGGCAAGATGGGCCTGGGTTGCTATTACCGCGGTTACCTGGGGGTATTGGGGGGCTTTGCCCCCCAATCCATGGTGCGGCCGCCGGGATTTGAACCCGGGTCACCGGCGTGGCAGGCCGGTGTCCTAGTCCAGGCTAGACTACGGCCGCCCGTCTTACGGGGCGATCTCGGGGAGATTTAACCCTTTCCCTTTTCCTCAGGCTAGTCCTTTCTCGGCTAAGAAGCGGTTTATGATATCCGCTAGGTCGGGCTTAGTGCGCTCTTTTATCTCGTAGCTCACGTAGGCTACGGGCTTCTCTAAGCGCATGAAGCGCGTCAAATCGCAGAGCGTCCCGAGCAGCACGGTATCGCAGGGCGCGGCGTTTATGGTGGCCTCTAGGTCCTTTATGTGCTCTGGCCGGTAGCCTATGGTGGGCACCACGGGCCCCATGTGTGGGTACTGCTCGTAGGCCTCCTTTATGATGCCGATCGCGTAGGGCCGTGGGTCCACGATCTCGGCGGCCCCGTAGGCCTTGGCGGCCGCGTAACCAGCGCCGTAGCCTAAATGGCCGTGCGTCACGGTAGGGCCGTCCTCGACCACTAAGACACGCTTGCCCTTCACTAGCTCGGGCTTGTCCACGGCCACCACGGACTCGGCTTCTATTATGGGGGCCTCTGGGTTGAGCTTACGCAGGTTGGCCTTCACGGCCTCCACGTCCCGCCGGTCCGCGATATTGACCTTATTGATTATCAGCACATCGGCCATCATGGCGTTAAGGGCGCCGGGGTAAGCCACGAGCTCTAGGCCGGGCCTAAGGGCGTCGGCTACCACCACGTGCAGGTCGGGCTTGAAGAAGGGCAGGTCGTTGTTACCGCCGTCCCAGATGATGATATCGCCCATTTCCTCGGCCATCCTGAGGACGCGCTCGTAATCCACGCCGGCCAATACTGGCACGCCCATGCGCAACATGGGCTCGAACTCTTCCCGCTCCTCTATAGTGCACTTCTGCGCGTCCACGTCCTCCAGGGCCTTGAAGACCTGGCAGACCTGGGCCCTGAGGTCCCCGTAGGGCATGGGGTGCCGGACGTCAACAGGCCTCAGGCCCTTCTCGAGCAGGATACGTGCTACCCGCCTGGCCACGGAGCTCTTGCCCGAGCCTGTCTTCACGGCGCAGACGGCTATCACGGGCTTCTTGGTCTCTAACATGGTGTCCAGGGGGTTGGCCAGCACGAAATCTAGGCCGGCCCGGAAGGCCTCGTAGGCCTCGGCCATCACCTCGTCGTAGGTGAGGTCGCTGTAGGCTAGGACGACCTCATCGGCTTTCAGTTCGCGGGCCAGCTCGGCTAGCGATTTCTCAGCTCTATCGTAGATGGGTATGCCGCTCGGATACCTAGGCCCAGCTAGTTCGGGTGGGTAAGTGCGGCCCCCTATGCCGGGCAACTGGGTGGCTAAGAAGGCCACTACCTCGCGATCTGGGTCATCCCTGAAGAGCATGTTGAAGACGTGGAAGTCCCGGCCTGCTGCCCCGAGTATTATGGTCCGTTTGACCATGGCCAGCCCTCCTGTAATCTGTCGGTGGTTAGCCCTAAAACGGTTTTCTAGGCGCGAGGGCAAGTAGGCGAGGTGTGAGCGATGGGCATTAGGGCCGTTAGGATATGGGCCGTGGAGCTGCCCTACGTAGAACCTTTTCGGACTGCCCTGGGCGTGAGCGAGATTACTAAGAACCTGGTGGTAGAGGTTGAAACAGATTTCGGCCTCGTGGGCCTGGGCGAGTGCTCTCCTCTCCCTAAGGTGACGGGCGAGACGCTTGAGGCATCCTTGGAGGCCCTGAAGGCCATAGGGGCTAAGTTGGTGGGCACCTGCCCTCTGAGGCTGGAGGCTGTGAGGGAGCTTATGGCTGAGCTAGCCCTGGGCTGTCCAGCTGCCAGGGCGGCTGTGGACATGGCTCTCTTCGACATCCTGGGTCAGGTGGCCGGGAGGCCCCTTTACTGCGTCCTGGGCGGCTATAGGGACCGTGTGCAGACGGACATAACCATAAGCTTGAAGGAACCAGGCGAGATGGCATCTGATGCCCTAAAGGCCGTTGAGGCTGGCTTCAGGGCGCTGAAGCTGAAGGTAGGGGAGGGTGGCGTGGAGAAAGACGTGGAGCGTGTGAGGGCTGTGAGGGACGCGGTAGGGCCGGACATGGAGCTGCGCGTGGACGCTAACCAGGCTTGGTCGCCCAAGGAAGCCATTAGGGCCGTTAAAGCACTCGGGAAGTTGGACGTGGCTTTCGTGGAGCAGCCTATCCCAGCAGGCGATATAGACGGCCTGGCGGAGGTCAGGGCCGCGAGCCCGGTGCCCGTGATGGCAGATGAGACTGTTTTAGGACCCGCGGAGGCCCTTAAGGTTGTTGAGGCGAGGGCAGCTGACCTCATCAATATAAAGCTCATGAAGTGCGGCGGTATCTCGGATGCGCTTAGGATCGCGGCCATAGCCGAGACAGCAGAGGTAGGTCTCATGGTGGGCTGTGGGGGCGAGAGCCGGTTGGGCATAACGGCTGCTGTCCACTTGGCCGCTGCTCTCAAGGCTATAGGTTATGCCGACCTCGATTCAGACCTCCTGTTAGCCGAGGACGTGGTAGCTGAGGGGGGCAGCACAGTACAGGGTGGTATAAGACTGCTGCCAGATGCCCCTGGCTTGGGTGTGGCTCGCTTGAGGAAGGATAAGATGGAGTTGTTGGCATACTTCAGGGCGGGCTAAGGATTATTAAGGGCCTGGTCAGGGCAGGCTAGTAGGGGCCCGTGGCCTAGCCTGGATAGGGCGCCGGTCTGCGGAACCGGAGGTCCGGGGTTCAAGTCCCCGCGGGCCCGCCACCTCCTCCGCCAAAAGAGGCCATTTCTCGCTGTGGAGCAAGTCACCGGAGGTCCGGGGGCCAACCACATAGATTCATAACCGGCTAATGAGGTTCTCCAATATGTTCTTCCTTAAAAACTCGTCCTCCATGATGGTCCTAATTACCCTTGACCTCACCATCTCCATGCACCCTTCTTTAACGATGGCATTTCTTATGGCCTCGTCCACTAACTCATCTATATCCAATATCTTTAGGAGGTTTTCGCTCGCTAACTCTTTCACCTTATCCCTCAGGCGTTCCCTGCCCTCGTCCATTAATTCGTAAGCCATAGCCGCTAAGATAGTGTTGACGCTCACGCCTATCCCACATCTCTCCAACAAGATTATAATACGTGAGATGTTGTGTTTTAATTCCTTCTCTGCACAATAGGATTTCACGTAATTAATGAATTCCCTCTCTAAGGCCAACGTCAGCCTGACCTCTACCTCTCGTATGCTACTATTGAATTCCATGTGCCCTCATCTTAGGTCAGCCTGCTTATCTTATTAGGATTACTCCCCGTCCTCATACCACACCGGGAGATTAAGAAGTCCCCGACTTCCTCTAGCATCGTGAAGAAATCATCTATCACACGGTCAGGCACGTCCTCTTCCACTAACTTGCTCAATTTGAGTAAGAAGTATCGCCCCGCGAGACCTAAGCTACTACATCCTAAGAGGAAGTACTTGAGCTCCTCGCCCGCCGCCCTCCTCACGAAAAATAACTCCCTGTATATGGTCCTCAAGCTGAACGGTGCGCTCACTACCACGTGATCGTAGAGCCTGCTACGGAGGGCGATTAATAATACGATTTCACACAGCGCCAGGTTTATGGCACAGGTCTTGGGTTCCCAAGAGAGCACCTCGCGGAGGAAAGACTCATTGGGTACGAACATGGGCTCGACATCCTTCCATATCCTCCAGACCTCCGTAATTAGGTGTTTTGATTCCTCCCTCAGCCTCGGCTTCACTAGATTATCTTTTATCCACTTCTTCAGGGGTAGTAACGTAAAATATGGACAAGGAGGACTTTCAGATACATCTCGGCTAGGGGCAAGTTTAAATACCCGGTCGCTTTCTCCAGGCCGAGGCCAGAGGTATGTGGGGAGCTTCCGTTCCCCCCGAAAGCCCGGCCATGAAGCTCCCAGACGGGAGGGAGCCGGGAAGTCCCGTTCGGACATAAATGCCCCGAATGTACGGGCGGGACAGAACGGCTCCAGGCGTGCTATACGGTTGAACTCTCTCTTGAGCCTCTTCTTCAGGTGTAAGTCCCTGAAGGCCAGGTCCTTTAGTCAGGAGCCTGGAGGTCCTGACGTTATGAATTCCTGGCGCTCACTAGGCTTACCCGCCATGAATGGCGAGTTCTGCTGATGACAGTAGTAGGATGATCGTGGAAGTCGCGACCAAGGGCTTGGCGCCTGGCCGCGATCTTGGCGAGAAATCGAGATCAGGCTGGTTGACACTGGTCGTGAGTTCTAAGCCGGGTAGGCAGCCTTTTGGCCGCGAGCCTAAGCTCTTAGCTAGAGAATCTAATTGACATCAGGACCTCTGACATCACGTTCGCGCCGATCTCCACCGCCTTCTCCACGAACTTCTCTGGGAAGGTCCTGGCACGTGCCGGGCACCTTCATCCTCTACCCGCTATTCAGAGTAATGCGCAGAGGGCTCCTGCCTCTCGTGAAGAGTATAGGGAAACTCGTGGAAGTTAGCAGGGGGGCAGGCCGAGCTGGATCCGCGCTCAGAGTATGAATCTTTCTGGCTCTACCCTTCGTTCCTTGATGCCTAGGTCGCTTACCTTGAATTTCTCGCCACCGTAAAGCTCTGCGTACTCCTCGCCAGCATAGAGGGCAGCCGCTATCCTGCCCACCGCGTCCGCCTTCATCACTCCGCTCCCGCTGCCCCCGCTTACCACGATGACATCGCGCTCCTCGAACACGATCGGTTGGCCATCAAGCGTGCAGTAGGCGTATTGACCAGCCCAAGATGTATATGGCCTAGTGCCCTCGAACTGCGGGAAGTATTTAGAGAGCACTTGGTAAATACCATACTCATAGAACTCGACCTCCGCCAAGGGCTCATCCTCCACCTTGAAGGCCCTCGGGAAGTCGTCCGCAAAACCGGTCCAGAAGGCGCCTTCCTCCGGCACCGGCTTGAGCCACACCTTGGGCTTGGGCAGTATGATGAAGGGCATGATACCTTCCTCGTTGTAGCCGGGCGTGCGGAGGAGCCTTCTTAAGGGCTCCTTATCGGCCTTTATGGAGAAGACCTGCCTCTTCTTTGCCTTTATAAAACACTCTATGCCCACGGGGTCGAGGAGAGTGGCTGTCCAAGCGCCCGTGGCCAAGATGGTCTTCTTGGCCCTGAAGGTGCCAGCCGTGGTGCGTACGCCAGCCACGCGGGCTTCCTGCCAGAGGAGAGGCTCACCCGGTAGGCCGAGGGGCTTAGCTGGTTCCACAAGGAGTTCCTTCACCTTGACACCATAGCGGAACTCCACACCCCTCTTCTTCGCCTCCTCCTCGTAGAACTTCACTAGGGCGTCCACGTCTATGTAGCCAGCCTTCGGCACTAGGAGGCCGTAATCCGTGTCCACGAGGCCCATGAGTTCGGCTTCCTCATCACCGCTCACCTTCACCCTCAGGCCGAGCGTCTTCTCTAGATGATCGGCTTCAAAGACCTGGTATTCAAGGCCCCTCCTGGCCAGCTCGTCCAACACGGGCTTTATGGCCTTGTAATCGCCTGAGCTGAGGAGCCAGAGGTAACCTATCCACCTCATCTTCAAGTCTTTGCCCAGCTCGGCTTGGACGTGCTTGTAGAACTCTATGGAGGTGTCCGCGAGCGCCAGGTTGGTCTTGGAGTAGAAGAAGGACCTTATCATGGCCGCGCTCTTGGCCGTATTGCCCTGTCCTGGCCCGCTGAGCCTGTCTAACACGAGCACCTTGTCCTCTGGCCTCAGCTCCTTTATGTGATAGGCCGTGGCGAGGCCGAAGAGACCAGCACCGACAATTACAGCATCGTATTCCATATTCTTCACCTCACCCGCCTCTAATGGCCAGGATTTAAGCGTTTTGCGAGACTCAGCCGATGTATATCTCCACCACCTTCGGGTCGTTCACCACTTCCTCCGGCCTGCCCGAGGCTATCAAATGCCCCCTGTCCATCACATAAACGTGGTCTGCGTAGGGGAGCACTATGTCTATCCGGTGTTCCACCACAAGCAAGGTGATGCCGTGCTTGTCCTTGAGCTTCCTTATCTTCGTGAGCAGCTCGTCCGCGAAGGCAGGATCCACGCCACCTATGGGCTCGTCCATGGCTATCATCTTAGCGTTCGCGGCTAGGGCACGGGCGACCTCAAGAAGCTTGAGGTGGGCGCTGCTCAACTCCCCCGCTGGCCTATCCCAGTAGTCTGTGAGGCCCACCATGTCGAGGATGTCGAAGGCTCTCTCTATGGCTTCCTCCTCCTTCTTCAGCCACGTGCGCTTGAAGAGAGCCTTAAGGGAAAACTCACCCGGGCTCCTCATGGCTGCTAGCACGTTCTCCAGCACGTTTAGCGTGTGGAAGGGCAAGGGTATCTGAAAGGTCCTCACGAAGCCGAGCTTGCACACCTTGTGTGGAGGCCAGCCTGTTATGTCCTTCCCATCGAAGATCACGCGGCCAGCGTCGGGCTTCAGCACGCCCGTGCAGGTGTTTATGAAGGTGGTCTTCCCGCTGCCGTTCGGTCCTATGAGGAGCGTGAGGGAACCCCTCCTGACCTTCAGGCTGACGTGGTTCACGGCCACCAGGCCGCCGAAGCGCTTGACGAGACCCTCAGTGATGAGCATGTAATCTGCTGAGTTCACGTCCTCTCCCTCCTCCGCAGGAGTTCCCGTATGAAGGCGCCCACATCCTTCCGCTCCGTGGTGATGGCCGGTCTCTCCATCAACAGCCCCTTCGGCTTGAAGAGGAGGATGAGGAGCAATATCATGCCCAGGAAGATATGATCCAGCCACACCACGTCGAAGGGCACTATGCCCTCCAAGTAGTGCTTGAAGTAGATGATGAACTTCCTCAGGACCACGAAGACGGCCGTGCCCACGAGGACTCCCATGTTGTTGCCAGCACCGCCTAGGACCACCATGAGCCAAGGCAGGAAGGTCCACTCGAAGCGCCCGTAGGAGTAGGGGCATACATTGCAGGTGTAGAAGGCGTAGAGGGCGCCAGCTATGCCGCAGAGGGCGGAGCTCACCACCATGACCTCCATGCGCTCCTTAGAGACATCTATGCCCAGGGCGGAGGCGGCTATCTCGTTGTCCCTTATGATCTTGAGCGCTCTTCCGAAGGGCGTCCTAGTCATGTAGAGCACCAGGAGGAATAGGGCTATCGCGATGCCTATGATGGTAAGGGAGGCCACGACCTCCCGGCTGCTGGCCCAGGCCCAGGGGTCCGGCACCACCACGCCCAGCGGGCCTCCCACGAGCGGGTCGTAGCCCACGCCCACGATGAAGAGTATCTCGCCCAGCGCCAGGAGCGTGATGGCCAGGTAATCTGCCCTCAGCCGGATGGCTGGGTAAGCGGATATGAAGCCCAGGAGGGCGCCTACAGCAGCTGCGGCCGCCAAGGTCGTGATGAAGATGAGCACGCCCAGCCAGGGCTCCCGGGCTATGGCGGGGTTAATGTAGGCCAGGGAGATCATGGCGCTGTTCTTCACCACATCGCTCGCCAGCTCCGGGTCCACGGGCACGAAGAGCATGCCCAGCCTTATCGGCAGGACGCCCACCACGTAAGCACCGCCCGTTACGGCCAAGACGAGGCCGAAGTTCGGTATGCCAGCGTAGCCCAGCTGCATGTTGAGGCTGGCGTTCACGATTAAATAGATGGCGAAGAAGAGCAGGACATCGAGCAGGAAGAGCAGAAGGGCCATCATCGCTCCTCCCTCCTGAGCTTCCTCAGCTCGGCCAGTCTCTTCCAGCCTCTCACCAGCCCGCCCGGCATGAAGAGGAGCGTGAGCGCGAGAGCCACCATGGGGGTGAGAGACTTGAACCTGATCACCCAGGGGCCAAAGGCCCTGGCCAAGGCCAAGGTGATGAATATCTCCGCGAAGCCTATGAGGAAGCCACCGAGGAAGGCCCCGTAAATCTCCTCTAAGCCACCTAGGATGCTGACGGCGAACATGGCCGCGATCATTGCATCGCCCGAAGAGGGGTTCACTTGGAACCAGAGGGGGAGGAAGCCTCCCGCTAAGCCAGCTAGGCCACCGGCTATGAACCAGGACATCAGGTAAACACGGTCAACGTCAGCCCCCATGACCTTTGAGAGCGTTGGGTTTTCAGCCGTGGCCCTGAACACTAGGCCGAGCTTAGTATGCTTCAGGACCAAGTGGAGGGAGGCCAGGAGGGCTATGAGCACCAGGACGGAGGCCAGGAGGATGCCGGGCTGGCCGAGGAAGCTGAAATCCTGCTTCCTGAACAGGAACTTCTTCGAGGGCAAGCCGAAGGTCCTCTGGAGGAAATCGGCATAGACGTTCACGAAGCCGAAGACCATGACATCGAAGGAGAGGGTGGCTACCATGAGCGTGATCACGGAGCTCCCGCGCTTGCGTAAGGGGTTCACGAAGGTGCAGTAGAGCAGTGTGGCCACGGCGCCGCTGGCTAGGAAGGCGAGGGGCAGGTAGGCGTATGGGCTACCGCCTAGGAACATGACGCCCGTGAAGACCACGTAGGCCCCTATGGTTACCAGCACGCCCTGGGCCACGTTTGGCACCCTGGTGGTGATGTAGGTCAGCGTGAGGCCCACGGACATCAAGCTTAAGAGGGTGGAATATATGATCGCCGACATGAGAGTTGGCAGGGAGACCATGTTCTCCTCCCCTGGAGCAGGCATCCGTAACACTTATTAAAGCTTTTTCTCGTAAGCAATCAAGGGGATTGCAGTGGCCAGCGAGTTAGGGCGAAAGGCTATAGCGTTCATCATAATAGCCTTCCTAGTTGGCTTAGGCGTGGGCGTCCCGGTCGGTTATGTGATCAAGCCAGCTCCTGTTGGCCCAGCTAGGCTGTCGGGCGAGATACCGATAGGAGTTCTGCTTCCGCTGAGCGGTGATTTCGCCAGCTATGGTGCCAGAGGGAAAGCATGCCTTGAGCTAGCCGAGGAGGACATAAACGCCTACGTGAAGTCCATAGGCCTAGATGTAACCTTCAAGTTCTACTACGAGGACACGGAGACCAAGCCAGAGGTAGCGCTTGAGAAGGTGAAGTCGTTGGCGACCACAAAGGGCGTGAAAGTGATCGTGGGCCTCCTCTGCAGCGCTGATGTGGGCACCATCATGGGCTACTGTAACGAGCACAAGATAGTGGTCATCACGCCCTTCTCCACCGTGAAGGAGTATGCCATCAAGGACGACTTCATCTTTAGGCCCATACCCTACGACGAGATATGTGGTTTCGCCCTAGCGAAGATCATGAACGAGATGGGTATCACGCACGCCGCCATTCTCTGCCGCAAGGACCCGTGCGATCTCTCCATAGCCGCTGCCTTCAAGGACGAGTTCCCGGAGAAGTATGGCGGCACCATCCTTAAGTATCTGGAGTTCGAGCCCGGCACCACTGACTTCACCACGGAGTTAGATACGCTTGAGGCCGCCATAGCCCCGGCCGTGAACACATACGGCGCTGACAAGGTGGGCCTGCTGGTTACGGCCTGGGAGGACTACGCCCTCGTGCTCTCCCAGGCTTACGAGCGTGGTGGAGTGCTCATGCAGATCAAGTGGTTCGGTGGCGATGCCGTGGCCATGAGCATGGCCGTGATCAGGGATGCCGGTGAGCCCGCCTCCATTGTGAGGGCCATCTCGCCTCTCTACGCGGCCACAGAGTCGCCGAAGCTGAAGTCCCTCATTGAACGCGTGAAGGCGAAGATAGGTGAGGAGCCAGACATCTATAGCATCTGCGCTTATGACGCGGCCTGGCTGGCAGCCTTGGCCATCCTGAACGCGGGCGTCTATGATGGTGAGGCCATAAGGAAAGCTGTGCCGGAGGTGGCTAAGAATTACTTCGGCGCGAGTGGCTGGACGGATCTGAACGAGGCTGGCGATAGGAAGGCCACCGACCTGAACTTTTACGCCGTCTTCGAGACCACTCCCGGTACCTACGAGTGGAAGATCGTGGCTAAGTGGTCCTGCCTCACGGGCGAGATCACCTGGATCGTGTCGAAATCGGAGGTCATGGGCTGAGCTTCCGGTCCTGGCTCCTATTTTTTGCGTAAGAGATAAATAGTGCAGGTCATAGGTATCCTAGGGAAAGGCATGATAATCCTATCGGACTTAGATGTGGAGAGACTTCTCCCGATGAAGGAAGCCGTGGAGGTGGTAGAAGATGCCTTCAGGAAGCTCTATGAGGGCAAGGCGAAGATGCCCTTACGCATCCAAGTCAACATAGAGCGCTATAAGGGCGTCTTCCTCCTCATGCCCGCTTACATAGATGAAATGGACGCCTTGGCCACGAAGGTGGTCTCCTTCTACCCGGAGAACCCCAAATTCGGCCTGCCCACCGTAGTAGCGCACGTGGTGGTCTGTGACCCCAAGACGGGCCGCGTGATAGCCATCCTAGAGGCCAACAGGCTCACGGCCATAAGAACTGGGGCCGTCAGCGGCGTGGCCACTAAGCACTTGGCCCGGGAGGACGCGGAGATCTTGGCTATCATAGGCTGTGGCGTGCAGGGCAGGACGCAGGCCATGGGTGTGTGCGCTGTCAGGCCCATCAAGGAGATATGGGCCTACGATATAGCCCGCGAGCGAGCTGAGCGATACGCGAGGGAGATGGGCGACAAGCTCGGCCTGCCAGTGAAGGTGGCCGC
>CAZWYW010000024.1:0-17578 GCA_964638535.1 uncultured Candidatus Bathyarchaeia archaeon
TGGCCTGTGTCAGCTGGTAGGGCGCGAAGTAGAAGCGCCAGAAGAGGGAGCTCCTGTACTTCACATATACCTCTGGCTTTTCTTCCAAGAGCGCGAAGACAGGGTAGTGCATGTAGGTCACATCGCACGGGACCGGCAGCACATCGCCATGTGTGTTTATCACGAGCTGGCAGCGCTTCCTGAGCCTGTAGGCCCAGAGGGAAGTCCACTGCCGTTGGTAAATGCCGAAGGCCCCGAGCTTAATGGGCAGGAGCGATACTTCCTCGTCCGGCTGGACGCGTTTGTGGAAGGCACGCTCGACCAGGTCCCAATCCGTGCGCTCCGTGGTGGCTAACACGACCTCGTGCCCCCGGGCCTGTAAGGCCTCTATCACGCTCAGGCAGAGGCGTTCCCCACCACCGCACGAGTTGAGGCTGTGGTGGACGACGGCTACCTTCACGGCTCTCACGCCCCGACAGAGGCCCATTCTAAGATTTTCTGGTAGAAATCCGTTATCCTCCTCGGCTGCCAATCTGTCTCCACGTTCAGCGACCAGAAGCCATAGGGCGAGTGATCCCCTGTGCGCCCGCGGGGCTCCATGCCGTGGTCGGACACGATAAGCAAGACGGTTTGGCCGTCGTCCACGAGCCCCCCCACGCGACGGGCTAACCTGTCGAGCTCCACATATGCCCTCATGAGCTTTAATCTGTCCTTGACCATATAGAGGTGGCCGAGCAGGTCAGCCAGATCGAACCAGACCATGAAGAAGCGCCAGCCTTGTTCCTCCTCGAGGCGTTTGAAGAGTTCCGCCACCCGCCAGCGGTGGACGCGCCAGATGGCACGCACATAATAGCCCACGCCTCTCTCCATGGCCTCCCCCAACATGAGGTGTATCTCCGGTGGCTCGCTGAAGCCGGGCACGAAGAGGCTCACAGACGGCTTTATCAGGTCGAAAAGCGTAGGACACCTGAGATCCTCCCTCCCGTAGAGCCTTGGTCTTATGCCAAGCTTGGTCAGGAGCTTCCTCTTGCCTTTCACCCAGGCGAACGGGGGCAAAAGCCTCAGCTTGTCGAGCAAACGGCCCCAGGTCCACCATGAGTCTATGCCGTGTTCTTCCACGGGGCGGCCCGTTATGAAAGATGTCCACGCGGACGGCGTGTGGGGCTTGCGGAACCTGGGGCTCACGGGGGCCTTGTAAATGCCGTGCGTGCGCTGGAGCAAGTTAGCCAGCCTCCACCGCTTCACGAGCGTGAACTCAAGGCCGTCGAGGGCCAGGACGAAGACACGCAATTTATGCCCCGGCTTTAGACAGCTAATTTTTAAGATAAGCCTTACCAAACTCACGATGTCGACAGTAGGAAAGCTATTAAGCTCCGCTGAAGGAGCCGGTCATAAGAGGTCATGGCTATGCCAGGGAACATTAAGTGGCGATACTACAATGTTCACGGCGTACTAGCCGTTAAGAGCAACGTGCCAATTCTCACTAGGTACTTCATCGCTCAGAAGCTCGATAAGGCACCAGATCTAATAATAGCGTTTGGGGATTTCGTGGACGAACGGTTAGGGCATGATCACCTAGATAGGCTAAGGATAACCTATCGAGCTAAGGGGATACTGAGGTCTGAAGTATTAATAGAGGGGCTGGCCTCTGGGAGAACCACCAGGCTATTAATTGCGAGCCCGGCCTTTAGGTTACTAGGCCGCGTGAGCCGCAAGAGCAGAACAATAACACGCGCGATCATCTTCCTGAAGATGCTCCAGAAGTGGCACGCCTATTTACATGCGGCTTGTGTTGAACAAGATGGCAGAGGCATCCTTCTGGTAGCTCCCCCGGAGACCGGGAAGACGCTAACCACGCTTAAGCTCGTGCTTGAGCATGGGTTCCGGTTCCTCTCAGATGATATGACCATCATAGGCCCTGGCTGTATCGCGTTGGCTAACCCTGGGGCTATGACCATCCATCCCATTCACCTTAAGGCCTGTGGGATAAGGCTGGGATGCCGAGAGAACATCGAGATGTCCCTAAGACATTTCCTAAGGAGCATCCCTTATGTGCTCTTCGGCGTTAAGGAGTTCAAGGTGGGTTTTGAGCGATTGATAGATAGAGAACGGCTGGCCAAGAGAGCCAGGGTATCCATGATATGTTTCCTGGAAGAGGGGCCGACGTCCGTGAGGGAAATGGACAAGGAGGAGGCTCTTAGGAGGATACTGGCCGCTGGCAGGATGCACCTCAGCGTTTATGAGAATAGCCTCATACAACGATATGCCTATCAAAATCCTGAGTTTGACTTAGAGGGATTGCTGGAGAGGTTCAGGAGGCTATGCCAGGAACTCGTGGAGAAAACCCCATGCTGGCACGTTAAATGCCGCGGCAAGAGATTCGTAGATGTGATAACGCGTAAGCTATGGCCCTGAGGGACCGATCAGCTTTTAGCCCGCGTGGGCCTTGGGAGGGCAGGTGAGGAGGGCAGGTGAACATGCCCCTGAAGGCTAGGCTGCTCAGGTATTGGACCTACTTCAGGCGCGGACACACGGTCTACCTAGCCTTCCTGCTATCGTTTGCTAACTTCGTGGTTATCCAGTATAACATGGTGATCAAAAACGTGGCTTTTCTAAAAGACCTGTTCGCTCACCTGACATACTTCGCTATCGTGTTCGCCTTACTCTATATACCCACTGCCGTGATCATAGGTTGGTACGACTACCGTAAGTTCGCGGTCCCCACCGAGACTGCCCTGAGGAGCATGGCGAGCCCGTGGACACAGGACCTAGCTAGGGCGCTTATACTCATCGCCGAGGGCAAGAACGAAGAGGCTATTAAGGTGTTAAAGAAGTGGGCAAGAGGCCTTCGGTAAGCGAAAGGCTAATTAATTCTGTATCCCTGGCCAGGGAAGCGAGGGCGTCCTAGGTGCTGAGGTATGACATACACGGTATAGTACGCGTGGATTCTGAAGCTAAACCAGCCAGCCTGGCTGGCCCATTACCCCCAATCTTCATATCAGGGCGTGGAGATGGTAGTGCTGACCTCAACATATATACGGGCGACTTTACTTACCATGGCTCAGGAGACTTTTACTACGAGGGGCCCGTCAAGCTAGGCATCTTTAAATCTAAGTTCCTGCTGCGCGGGCTCGAGGGAAAAACAGAGTTCAGGCTGCTGAGCCCCCGCTACAGGATATTTGGCGAGTTCAGGAGGGAGATAAAGAGACTGATCTTCGAGATATTGGAACTCAAGCTCCTCCAGAAAGGGCACACGATGATACATGCAGCATGTGTAGAAAAGAGCGGGAAAGGCGTAGTTCTGATAGGCTTACCTAATACGGGCAAAACTTTCACAACCATAAAGCTGGTCCGCGACTATGGCTTCAATTTCATGTCGGATGACATGGCTATCTTAGGCCCTGACACAATGGTTTACTGTTTTCCGACGCCCATGACCATCCATCCTATCCACTTAAGAGAGCTGAGGCTGCGCCTCCCCTGGGCCATCAGGTTCTCCGCGAAAAGCCGTTGGCGCCTGAAGTCCATACGTTGGCTAGGGCGGTTCGTATCGGAGTTCAAGCTGGACTACAGATACATATTGGGAGATACACGTCCCACAGAGAAAGCCAAGGCAGCCCTGGTATTCTTCTTAGAGCACGGCCCGAAGGGGCTGATAAGCCTAGACACGAGGTCGGCGTTAAGTAAGCTGGTGCCTGTGGCTAAGATGCATCGTAGCATCTTAGATGAGTTCTTAGTCAAATACGCCTATTACCATCCTGAGCTGAACTTATACAAGCTCAGCCGGGCGCAGGACGAGCTCTACCGGGAATTAGTGGAGGAAGTTGATTGCTTCATGGTAAGAGCACCTGATAGGAGCTTTGCTGACATCATAATTAGCGAGGGGATCATTTAGCTCCGTAAAACTTCTTCAGCAGCTCTCTTAACACGGCTTCAGCGCATTCCTCCGGCCCCATCCTGTCCGTATCCACTATTAAGTCGGGCCGTAATGGCTCCTCGTAGGGTGCCTGCAAACCCGGCACGGTCTTGGCCTTCCCCTCCAAGGCCAGCCTGTAAATGCCTTTCTTGTCCCTACGCATACATACCTCTAGGGGGCAACGCACGTAGATCTCCATGAATCTGCCCGGCCCTATGAGGCACCTGGCGCGCTCCCTGTAGGCCCTCTTGTTCGCGGTAGCGTCAAAAATCACGTTCACACCGTTCTTAACGAGCAACCAACCTATCCAGGCTATCACGTTGTAAAACCAATCGCGCTCCTCCTCACTGTACGTCGGCTTAGGCGTGAGGACGAGCCTTAGTTCATCTGATTCAAGCACCTGCACGCGGATGCCTCTCTGCTTTAGCCGCTCGGCCACTAAACGCGCGATGGTAGATTTACCGCTGGCCGGCAAGCCCGTGAGCCAGACAGCCCAGCCTTTAATGGCTTGCCGGCCTTTTTCACGCCGCCCCGAGGAGCTCATTTACCGCCCCCACGTCAAAGACATCGGTGGCCAGTACATTCCTTATGAAGTTGAATAACTTCACGCGCACCTCACGCGTCAAGGTCGGGTACCATATCGGGCTGGCCACCACCAGCCCCCTCCAGGCATAGAAAGGCTGGATCACCTCGAGCACTTCTTCATCGCCCGTCTTAGCCAGGTAACGGTCCCAGAAGGCCTTGAAGAGGCGCTCAAATGGCCCCTGGAGGCGCCCGTAAGCCCTGACTGAGTAGAAGATGTAATTTATGGTCATGGCAGCCACGTCATCGGCTGGCTCTCCCCAATCGCCCCTGCTCCTGTCCAGTAACGTGAAATCCGTGCTGCCAGGCTTGAACATCACGTTCCAGGGATGGAAATCCCCGTGGATCTGGCTTAGCCTATGGACCTTGTGCTTCAGCTTCCAGCGCCACTCTACGCAGGCGTGTTCTATGCGCTTGAGGAATTCCTCAGGAGCATAATCCAGGCCGGGCGGATAGCTATCTATGAGGCCCATAATACATTCTCCGTGGCCTACTAGGTCCCTCGCACGCCTCACGTAGAGGCCTGGGTCATCGCGCTTGACGGCGTGTATCTCAGCTAGGTAATCGGCTAAAGCTAGGCACCTGCGCACATCCAAGTTCGTGAGGCGGCCTTCAGCCATTATCCTATCTAGGTCCACGTGATATAACGTGCCTTCTGCCTTCTCCACGAGCAAGAAGAACTCGCCACAGTCCCTAAGCGATTTAAGACGCCCGTCTCGCGTGAAAGCGCCCACGTCTAAGGCCCTGACATGTTTCGGGAGCTTGTTAAAGGCCTCGTATTGCCAGAGCAAGATGGCCGCTCTATCAGACCGATACTCATGGCCGAAGGGGCCGGGCCTCACGGTCTCTAACACGAGCTGTTTGAGCTCGCCCCCCACGCGCACCTCTATAAGGAATGGCTTGCCATAACCAAAGCCCTTCAGTTCCTCGCCAGCTGGCCCGATGGGCTTGCCTAACTCGCCCGCACTAACGACCTGGGCTGGACTGCCGAACAAATCCGAGAGATAGGCCTCTAAGGTCTCCTTCTTAAGCACCACCACCCCTAAGCCCCTCCCGACGTACCCGGCCCCCATTCCTTATATATCGAGTCCTTATCCGGCGCCCCGCCGAGCTCAAAAATCACATGGACCATCGTCCACGTCTAGCGGCCGCAGACGGGGAAGTGTTAAAGGAATGGGCGCCGAAATGCCCCGACGGTGGTGGCCGTGGAGTTCTTCGAGGTCGTGAAGGCCAGGAGGAGCATAAGGCGCTACAGGCCAGGCGAGCCCGTTAAGCCCGAGCATTTAAAAGCCATATTGGATGCCGCCCGGCTAGCGCCATCGGCCAAGAGCCTCCAGCCTTGGTATCTCGTGGTAGTTAGGGACCGGGAGCGCAAGCTCGCGTTGGCCAAGGCGGCTCAGGGGCAGATGTTCATAGCTGATGCAGGCGTGGTGTTAGTCTGCCTTTCTGACCCAGGGCGTTCGCCCAAATGGCATGATAAAGACGCCATGATAGCCCTGGAACACGTGGCCTTGGCCGCCACGGCCCTGGGATACGGCTCCTGTTGGATAGGGGCTTTTGACCCAGAAGCCGTAAGGCAGGTCGTGGGGGCCCCGAGGGAGCTAGAGGTAGTAGCTCTGATGGCTATAGGCGTGCCAGATGAAAGCCCCCCGCCCCGGCCCAGGAGGCCCTTGAGCCAGCTGGCGTTCTCCGAGGAATTCGGGAGGCCCTTAGAACTCTGAGGGGCTAGCTAAGGAGTGCTTCTATTCTCTCACGGACCTGAAGACACGGTATCCTCCTTTCCTGGCCATTATCTCCACGTTCCCGAAGTAGTTTTCCATGAAGGCCTTAGGCCTCGTGGCCAGCTTGGACCTGACCACTATCTGGAGGGTACCTCCCGGCCTCAGGCGCTCTGAAGCGCCTTTTATCAGCCCTTCCACGACCTTCATGCCGGCCGCTATGGGCGGATTGGAGAGTATCACGTCAAAGGCCAGCCCCTCGACGGCCTCATAGAGGAAGCCCTGCCTTACCTCCGCGTTCGCCGACACAAGATTGCGGACCACGTTCTTGCGGGCCAGCCAGACGGCCCGCTCATTTATGTCCGTGAGTATCACGTGCAGGCCAGGCCTGACGGCGGCGGCTACTATGCCTATCGCACCGTAGCCGCAGCCCACGTCCAGGGCCAAGCCCGTCTCAGGGAGCTCCATGGTCTCTATCAGGAGCCGGGTGCCCAGGTCTATCTTGCGCTTGGAGAAGACGCCGGAGGCCGTGAAGAACTCAAAATAGCGGTCCCTCAGCCTGGCTCTTATCAAGCCCATCTTCAGGGGCGCTGAGGGCCTCCGCACGTAATAGTGGTCGTGCTTGCGCCTCAAGGCCCCTTGACCACCTCCTCTCGCGAGCTCCACATCTTGGGGTAAGTGCCCGGCTTCATGAGGACGCGGAGGGTGCGGGCCACCAAGCCCTTGCGCATGGCCAACATCTCCTTGCTGGACACCAGGGCCTCAGCTAGGGCCACGGCCTCGCCCTTGAGCGTCATGATGAGTACCATATCGCCTGCCTTGATGCTGCTATCCAGCTTGAGCACCCCCGGCGCGGCCAGTTGGGCGCCGTGGCAGATGGCGTCCACGGCGGAGTCGCGTATGATGATTTTGGGCAGGAAGGACAGCATGCGCTCCATGGGCACCACGGCCCGCCTTATGGCTTTCTCGTTCCCCTCCTCATGCCAGAGGTAAACGGCCTCCGAGAGCTCGTGGAGCGTGATAGCCCAATCCTCGGATAAGGAGCCCACCCGCGTGCGCCTCAACTCCTGCATGTGCGCCCCGCAGCCCAAGGCACGCCCGATATCCACGCAGAGCTTACGCACGTAAGTGCCAGCCTCGCAGGCCACGCGGAAGAGCACTAAGCGCCCCTCTATCTCCAGGACCTCGAGCTCGTATATGGTCCTAGTTCTCAAGCGTCTCTTGACAGATGCCCTGACGGGCGGCACCTGGTAAATTGGTCCTACGAACTCCGACATGACCTCCTTCACGCGCGATTTCGGCACGTCGCCGTGGAGCTTCATGACGGCCACGTACTCCTTGCCGGCGTTCAGGACAGCCATCAGCGCCTTAGCGGCGCTCTCTAGCGCTACGGGCAGCACGCCGGTCACGCGGGGATTTCCCCGGCTCACCAGGGAGCCCCTAAGGTCCCCCCGTGGCCGGCCTTGGACACGCCCAAGAGGCGTTTCACCCAAGTCGTGACCTCGTGGCTCGTGGGACCCGGGGGCTTGTCCAGGTTCACCACGCCCAGGCGCAGGTACTCGTCCAGCGGCCGCTCCTCAGGCCTGTAGCCGTAGCGCGGGTCTGTCTCGTCCTCGGCCTTCACTAACAGATGCCTCTCTATGGCCCAGGGAGGCTTGAGCTCCATGACCTATCCTCCTGCCTGGCCCGATATACGCTTGCTTATTAATATTAACCAGGCCGGTCAGAAGGGCTTGAGCTTGGGTTTCACGGGCTCGGCCATCCACTCCTTGAGGCCAGCCTCTTCTATGGCCTTCAGGACCTCCTCGTCCTCAGCGCCCCTCCTTATCTCCACCTTGGCCTCTGTGGGCTCCAAGTGCTTTATATTCGCCCTCCTGCGCCTCACGCCCGTAAGGGACTTCGGGCCCGTGACGAGCACGAAGTTATCATCTATTATATCCACTATCACGCACTTCCGTCCCGACTCGCGGCCAGCTATCTTCACGCACACGCGGCCTATCTCTATGGCGGGCACCCAGCCCCACCTCCACGCCACCTGGGGCCTCGGCGGGCCTATATTAACCGAACTCGCCCCGGGCCCTCAGGGACTCTATCACGGCCCTTATGGCGGCCACCACTTCCTCTGGCGTGAGGTTATCCGTGTCCACTACGAGATCGTAGGGCGAGAGGTCCCAGAGGTCAAACCCGTAAATGCGCTTGTATATCTCGCGCGTCCTCTCCTCCTTTGCCTTCACGGCCTCAAGGGCCTCCTCAGGCCTCATGCCGTCCCTAGCGGCTACCCTGCGGGCCCTCACCTCCGGCGAGCCGTATAACCAGACGCGGAGCCCTATGCCCTTATCGAGCAACCACGCTATGGTCCAACTATCTATGACCACGTTGCCCTCCCTGCCCAGGCGTACCAGCCAGGCATCTACCTGCTTATCAAAACGTGGATCCTCAAGCCTCTGGGCCAGGAACCTCTGGCCCTCCGCGCCCTCCCACCAGCCATCTCCTTTAGCGCCGTATCCGAGTTCCCTGGCCATCTTCCTGAGCGCCTCGCCACCAGATATGTATTTTAGGCCGTAGCATTTGGCGAGCTCGCGGCCTACAGTGCTCTTGCCCGTGCCCGAGAGGCCTGAAATGCAGATCACTAAGCTACGCCGCTCCGGCTGGCGGCTTGAGGAGCCTGACGGCATTCATGAGGCCCCTCCTGAGGCACCTCGGGCAGATGACACCGCCATAGGGCCTCTCAGGCCTACGTTCCGTGTGTGCTAGCTTCCTCAATCTGGCTGGCCGCTCCCTCGGCACGCCCCCCAGGATAGCGCCGCAGAGGGCGCACCTAGCCCAGCCCGGCTTACGGCGCTCGTAGCGAACTACTACCCTACCGCCCGGCGTCCTGACCTTGACGCGCCTCAGGGACCTCGACCTCAGGGCTGGCCTGGGCATCTGACCACACTCCCCCGCCTCATTCAGTTATCCTAAAGCCCAGCGCCCTCTGTATAAGCGTTCCAAGCGCCATGCCGCAGATAGCATACCAGAAGATGAAGTTGAGGGGCACGGGGCCGTTCATCCCTATCGGGAGGAAGGCCACCGGCTCACGGCCGAAGAAGCGTGCTAGGACAAAGATAAGTATGAAAAAGCTGACGAGCATGGAGAAGAAGCCTTTCATCTGCTCCCAGAAGAGCTGGCTCCTCAAGCTCTCCAGGTGCGCCATCCTCTTCTTCAGGCGCCTCTCCACCTTCAGCTTGGTCTTCTCGTCCTTGGCCTTCATGGCCTTAGCTATGAGCTTGTCGTACCTCCTGATCTCCTCCTGGAGGGCCTTTAGCTTCTTCGGGCTCGTGAGGAGCCTGTTCAATCCCATGTTGAGGCAGACCATGCCGATCGCCGCGAGGACGGTCAAGTAAGTGGAGATCGGTATGGGATACACGCTCAGCTCACTCCCCCTTTATGAGCTTCAGTAGCTGCATGGCCGCTTCTTCTAGGCCGCCGGTCGGGTTCTTCACTATGGCCACTGGGGCGCCCGTCAGCACGGAGCAAGCGGAAGCCACCATACGGGAGAAGGCCAATTCCTCCTTCAGTTCCTCTACGCGCCTCTCGTCCCTTAGCCTCTCGCCGGCCGCGAGGTCCTTGGCCCTACGGGCCGCTATCTCCTCTGGGTCCGCTTCTATCAGGACCAGAAGGTCAGGTTTCAACGCGTCTAGTACGTGCTTGGGCAGGCCGGGCAGGTAGCCGACGCCCGTCTTAACGACCATGTGCGTATCCACGATTACATGCCCCTCGGCCTCCTCTATGGCCTTGGCCAGCTTAGCAGCTGCCTCTGCCTGGATGACCTTCTGGGCCGTGATGTCCATTTTCCTAAGCTTATCGCGGTGAATGGCGCGGCCAGCTTTGGCCATCAGCTCCACCATGACGTCGCCGTAGTTCAGGACCTTCAGCTTCACGCCCTCGCGGGCCGCTAGTTCTTCAGCGCTCTTGCAGACCGTGGTCTTCCCAACGCCGGGGATACCGGTCACGATGATAACCTTGCCCTTAGCCATGATCGCACCCGGGAGAGAAGCCCGGCCTAGCTCAATTAAGCCTTACACCACGCCCCTCACATGAGTACCCTATACGGGCACTCGTGATCACACTCGTTCGCCACGTCCAGGGGGCAGGCAAACTCCATGCTACCGTCCTCGTAGATGATTATTATAGCGTCTAAGCGATCGTTATGCGGGCATCTGACGGCCACGGCGGCAGCTACCTTCACCTCTGGCCTTTCCTCCTCAGCGGCCTCTTCTTCAAGCTCCTCCTCGGCCTCGCCTATCTCTTCTTCAAGCCCTTCTAGCTCGTGCTCCTCGACCAAGTTCGGCCACCGCGGGTTAGGCCCTCACGTCCTATTTAATGGTTGCCGGCCTCACATGCGCTCCGGGGCCGGGATACCGAGCAAGCTCAGGGCGTTCCTCAGGACCACCCTGACGGCGTCAACTAAAGCCAGCCTGGCGTCCGAGAGGCCCCTGGGCTCGGCTCTCAACACGGGCAAGCTGGCGTAGAAGGAGTTGAACCTATCGGCCAGGTAGACCGTGAAGGCCGCTAACGTATCGGGCCTGAGGCTATCGGCAGCGTCGGCCACTACCTCCGGGAAGCGGGCCACCGCCAAGATCAACTCCCTCTCGAGCGGGTGGGTGAGGAGTGAGAAGTCAGGCGCTTCAGGCCCCCTGCCGGCTTTCCTCGATATGCTACAGGCCCTAGCGTGTGTGTATTGCACGTAAGGGGCCGAGTTAGCCTCGAAGTTCAGCACCCGCTCCCATGTGAACATTATCTCCTTAGCCGGGTCTTGGGCCAGGAGGGCGAACTTCACGGCCCCTACGCCCACCGCCTCGGCTACCTTAGCTCTCTCGGCCTCAGGCAGGTCGGGCGAGTGTTTGACTACCTCCTCTTGCGCCCTAGCTACGGCCTCGTCCAAGAGGCCATCTAACGCTATGAAACGCCCCCTGCGGGCCGACATCTTCTTCCCGGGCACCCTCACGAGGTTGTAGGCGAAGTGCACGAGCTTCCTGGCCTTCTCGTGCTCCCCGAGGGCGTGGAGGGCTAGCTTGACGTGGAGTTGGGCTAGCTTCTGGTCGGCCCCTATGACATTTATCACCAGGTCGGCCCCCTCGAATTTCCTCAGCGTATAAGCCACATCCCTTACCTCGTAGAGCGTAGTACCGTCCGAGCGTGTAAGTGTTAAGGGCGGTATCTCAAGTTCCTTAGGGACGCCAAGCTCTTCCTTCAAGGCCAGGGCCTCGGCCACCGCGTTAGCGTCTAGCTCTAGGGCACCAGCCCTGCTCTTCACAAAGCCCGTGGCCTCGAGGCGCGTTAGCACGTCCATCACTAAGCCGCTCCAAACAACATCGCTCTCCCAATCCCATCTGTCAACGGTTATGCCCAGCCTGCCCAGTGTCTCCCCGAAGCCCTCTAGGCATTTCTCGCAGACCGACCTGACGAGGCGGACAGCCCACTCCTCGCGGGCCTCGTAAGCCCTAACGATCTCCGAAATAGAGGCCTCCGGGTCCTCGTCGGCTTCTATGGCCGAGAGCAAGCACTCGAAGAGTTCGGGCTCTTTGCTCTTGAGTTCAAAGGCCGAGAAAGCCCAGCTATCCAGCTCCGCTTTCACCCTCCTGGCCGCCTCGTCATCGCCCGCCTTAAGGGCCCTATCGAGCTCAGCTTTCAGGCGCCTGATCTCTACTATACAGCTCGTGATAGCGTAGATGATGCCTAACGCGTGATCTGGTTTGCCCTTGAGCTCCGGCCTGCCAAGCTTATCGTAGCCGTAGGCTAGCACCGCTACCTGCCTACCTACGTCGTTGATGTAGAAGCGCGTCTGGACATCGTGGCCCCTGGCCCTCAGCAGCCTGGCTAGAGCATCGCCTAAGACAGAGTTCCTCCCGTGCCCTATGTGCATGGGATGGATGGGGTTCGCGCTGGTATGCTCTACCACGATCCTACGCTTCTCATCGGCCGGTAGATGGCCATAACGCTCCCCGAGGGAGCGAGCCGACCCGAGCGCTAGCTCAGCCAAGCGGGGCAGGTTAGACCAGAAGTTGACATATCCCCCCGCTGCCTCAGCAGAACACACTAAATCGCCTTTCTTCTTAATCAACTCGTTTATTTTCGCGGCTAACTTGGCTGCTAGCCCGGCTGGCTTCTCCCCGATCTCCTTGGCCAACGTAAAGCACAGGTTGGTCGTGAGATCGCCGAAATCCAGCTTAGATGGAAGCGTTAGCCTGACCTCCAGTCGGCCCTCGCTTGGCCAGAGATCGCCGAGCGCTTCTCTTAAGAGGGCCTGGCACTCGGACCTGAAGGAGCCGAAGGGGTTATCGACCGCCTGGACCGCCGGGGGGCCATCGGGCATGGCTCCGCGTCCTCAATCTTTAAGCTCCCTGGGGCTCCCTTAAGAGCGCTAGGGGCCGTAGCTCAGCCTGGATAGAGCGACGGCCTTCGGAGCCGTAGGTCCGGGGTTCAAATCCCCGCGGCCCCGCCAATTGGGGGCAGAGCCCCCCAATACCCCCCGTTAGCTTAGAGGACACCAAACTGCAGCTCCCTGACCATGAAGCTCATACAAGCCAGGATGCTCTGATCTGGGCTAGACCGCCGGTCCCGGTGCTAGGCCGTAGTTCCCTATCATGTGAGGCCGTAGGTCTGAGACCGCCGGTCCAAGAGCAAGGCCGTAGCTCCCACATAGCAAAGGCCGTAGGTCCGCTGGTGGTGCGTTGGGACCCAGGCAATGGAGAGTTGAAGAAGCGCTTCGTGCAGTTCCTTAAGAACAAGAGGCGCCCGGCTAAGGACGAGCGGAATATCAGGAACATGCTGAGCTATCTGGACCGCTACATGCCATCAGAGGGTATCTCCAGGCCTGAGGAGGTCTTCGATATGTTCATGCGCTGCGAGCACGGGCGCCACCACCTAGATAGAGCGTTCAGGAACCTCCTAAACTTCTACAGACGCGTGCTAGGTTATCCGAGAGATAACCTATTCTATCTCAGCTAATTTCTATCTCTATCGCATCACCCCATCCAGGTGAGAGAAATGCCTTGAGAAGCATATTTGCGAACGGGTCTTCACCTCTGAGTTTTACAAAGCATGTCCATGCGGTAGACCTTTCCTTGCCGATACGTATAAGCCATTTAGCTATGCGCTCCTGACTATCATCCTGATTGTGAGATGCTGTCGAGACTGGCGGAGTTTAATGGCTAGCTTAATGAGATTCCTACCAGCTTTGAGATCTTCATGAGTAGATCGATGACATTAGTCCACCTTTCCTTGAAAGTTTCCTCGTCTGGCACCCCTTCGTAGAAGTACTCGTGAAGAACATGCGCATTATCAATTAGCTCCCTAAAGAAGCCCTTATGCTCGCTTTTAACATTATGTGTAATATAGCTATCAATTTTACCCCTACTCCAATGTGCGATGAAAATACCTTTAAGCGCTGCATGAAGTTTTACTAGCGCTACGCTGGCTCCCCACAACTTCTCCCCTGCCTGCTCTAAGTTACCTCTTTTCCACTCTTTTATAGCCTCATCATAGTATTTCTTAGTAAGTCGACGATATATATCAACTCTAGTGCTTGGGTCTTCACATAGAGCAGCCTTAAGATCCTCTAGTACATCCCTAACTTGCCATCCTGATGCTTCAGATAACTCTTTCGCAATAGCTTTGTCCGCCGTTTCTAAGGGTAGTCCATAAACAAGCTTCACACAGACTTTATAGATCTCTGGCCATAGAGCAAGTTCATAGATGCTCCACGCTGTAGAAGTTGCGAGCAAAGGCGGCCATGGACCAACTATAGTTGGTGGCCTGCCCGCGGTTGAATCCTGATCTTTAACTGTGCGGTCAGGAAGAAGTTGTTCCAGAATTCCGTTAAAAAGAGGATTCCGGGCTATTGTGTAATATCGCGGCTCTACTTCTACGCGCCAACTCATTCATCTCCCCTCCGGTTTCCAAGAGATCTTGTATACCCAAGATACCCAATAAACAGGCTCATTTCTCGCAGTCTTGAAATTGATATTCCTAGCCGCCATGACGGCTTCAGCCTCAACCCTTACTCTGAATTTTCCTTTAGTAGTACCGATTGTAACCTCAGCTATTGGTGGCTGTTGCTCAACTATGTCTAAAAGCTCCCATCCCTCCATAGGCGGCGGCGAGGGCGTTAATGATTTATCCTTAACGGCTTCAGTGAGCTCCTCTGGGACGAATTCTGTCGATATCCCGCCTATAACCTTCACATCAATATTTACACCACCGAACGGCGAGGGCCCGACTTCCTTGGCATCGATAATCGTGATTACGAACTTAAGTTTAGTACCATCGGAGAGCTTGATAATACCTTCTCCCGCAGAGGGCATCTTCATCCCTCCTCGCAAGCCCTGAGCGGCTATATAAAAGTTTCTAGTTTCCTTGCTACCTTCAGTTACTTTGATTAATACCCCTTAACATCAATAGAGTCATGAGACGGCGCTAAGAAAAGCCCACGAACTCCTGAGAGCACATAATATCACTAAGGCATAAGATTTATATACCCTTCAGTAAAAACAAGTCGCAGCATGAGCGAGATAAGTCTCGATGAGATTGGAAGGATATTCGATGAATCGTGGGACGAGCTTATTGACGAATTCGATAGTGGAGAATGGACTCCTTTAAGCGAAAGAGATCTCCAATTATATCTGGCTTACAAGCTAATCAACAGGCTATCTGAGGTGGGAAAGGCCGGTTGGGTGCGTATAGAGTTTCCGATACCTCTTGATCCCTCGAAATTAGAACGGGATTTCCTTTACTATGGTATGGTGAGGATGGAAAGAGAAAAGGGAAAAATTGTGATACCAGATATAACTATTATCGATATTAATAGATTCCTTCCACGGATATATCTGATAGCTGAGGTTAAATGCTTCATCCCCTACTTATTCACCAGTCGGGTAGTTGGTTTATTCTTGGAGAAGATGGAGAAAAAGATTGATAGAGAAGCCCTGAAGAGATTTCTTAGGGCTCTGAAAGAGGACGAGAATCAATATATGGCACAAGCTGATCAATATATTGACAAGATGTCAAAGGATCTTGGTAAGATCTCATCTCTCATTAGGGCGTATAGGGAAGCATGGGATATTGAAATTTTAGGCTGTATGTGTGTAATTGACTTGATATATGGAGGAAAGCCGGACTTCTGGGATAGAATATCGAGTATTCGTGAGGATAAATACCCAGATGTAAGGTTATATTATGCTTCGCGTGATCTCTACGGAGAGTTAAGAGCATTGGTAGAAGACTATCTTAGAAGAAAGCCATAAAAGGACGGCATATACACATGTTCAGGCACATGGCCAAGGTCCTCACGGAGCAGGAGCTAAAGGCCGTGGCTGGCTGGACCCAGAGTTCTAGGATGGCAGCTGTTTACGCGCATCTAAGCGGGCGTGATATAGAAGCTGCATTAGAGAAAGCCACAGCTTCTAGGTTCAAGCTATCAGGGTGTCGAAAATGAGGGCCGTTAGTCCGACCCCCATTTTCGACTTCCCGGCGTGCGGACCCGAGGCCCGCAGAGGCCGGGCATTCAGGGGACCCTGTGAGTTCTTTTATCAGCGCATCTATATCCGTTTTCTTCATGTTTTGCGTTCTCTTCTGAAGTTCTCTTAATTCTTTGACTATCAGGAGTGCTTGGATTAGTTCTTCCTTGGATAGTCGTTTATATCTCTTCACTAACTCAAAGAATTTCATCATAAGTTCCACCTTCCTCTTGGTTGTGGGCAACCTAAAGAATGGCGATAGTATGTTCAAGAACGTGATTATATCCTCACGCTTCTTAATAACAATTCGAGCTAGGTCTTTCCCTTTTTTGTAGTTTTTATACCACTTGACAGGGATGTGCTCTTCAAATAACTTTATAGCATGTTCGTCTTTAAGCGATATGGTAAACATAATACGTGGGCTAAGACGGAAGCCATACCGTCGATGTTTATCTCTCTCTACATTAATTGTAATAGTCCCCTCGCCCTCAAAGATACCAGCCAACCAGTTCAAAATTTGGGTGTCCATTTGTTCCCCCACTTCATATAATCATGAGTAGCCTTATAAACTTAACCCTATTCTCCCTGTAGCTCCCCTCATCCTCATGTATGCCTGGTGCCCTTCATCGGCATACGTCTCTGGGCACCAGAAACGGTAGAGGATGTTGATGGCACCAGCCACATCCCTATCCAGCCCGCACTCACAGCACGCCCTCTCGGAGCTGTTTATGCGACCCCCACATCGAGGGCATTCCTTGCTCGTGCGGGCTGGATTAACGTAATAGACGGGGAGACCAGCCAAGAGGGCCTTATACGTGATGTAGAACTGAAGCTGTCTCGGATTCCAAGAATTGTGAAGACGCCTGTTGAGCTTACGGCCCTTATTCTGGCTCTTGATGCCCTTGAGGTCTTCAAGAACTATACCTCTGTCACCAGCCAGCTTGATTATGGCCTTGGAGAGCTTGTGGAGCATATCACGCACCTTACGGCGCTCACGGCCACGATACTTAGCGAGGAGCCTTGCCTTAGTCCTCGGGTTCTTGAGGGCCTGAATATGGCGTCTAATGTTCTGATACGTGGCGTGGGCCGTCCTGAGGGCCTTAGTGTTAATGACCACGGTATTGCCATCGTTATCCGTCATGGTGATATTGCCCTCATTAATGTCTATGCCCACGTAATCGCTTGGGGCTGTTATGTCAATTTCCTCTATGAACGGGATATAGACGTATCGCTCGTTTATGGTTATTTCGCCCACCCTAAGCTCCCCACGGGCATAACGTTCAAGAAAGCGGGCTTGGTAATCACCGCCTTGGAGCAATATGGTGGCATACTGCCCTCGCCTAATGGCTACCTTGAGCTTATCCCCCTCAAGCTTGAATTGGAGCTTAGAAAGCCTTACGAAGAGCTTCTTAGCCTGTGGTGGCTTATTCGGGTCGGCTTGACCACGCTTGACTTTCTTACGCCAAGATGTGAGAATTTGGGATGCTATACGGTAAGCCTTAGCATAATACTGAGTGTGGTAATCATACCTGGCCTTAAGCTCGGGATAGCAAGCACGGTGAAGCTTCTTAATGCTCCAGGAGCCCATCTCAAGAGCCTTGGCTATACAGAGGTTAATCATGTCCCTGAAGTCAGAGAGGAGCTTGAGTATCTGAGCGTGGGCTCATACCTGAACACCACCGTCCTCACGACCTCAACGGACATCACTATCTATTAGGTAGAGCCCCATTAAACCTTACCGACCCCAATTTTTCAACACTCTATATGATAGAAAAGAAGGAGGATCCATCCGCCCTCAGGCTCGCCCTGAGGGGGATCCATCCGCCCCCAAGGCTTCACTCAGCCTCTATCCTGGGCGCCACGTAGTAGTTGAGTATGGCCGAGTA
>CAZWYW010000025.1:0-17129 GCA_964638535.1 uncultured Candidatus Bathyarchaeia archaeon
CCTCCTCACCTCATGGGGGGCCTCCACCACAGCTTCCTCGCCAACGTTGGCGAGGCCGTGAGAGAACGAGCCATGCTCTTGCGCTTCAGCCACAGGGCCTCTTCTGGCTCCACGAACTTCAGGGCGCCCTGCGGGCAGTACTTCACGCAGAAGCCGCAGTAAGTGCACTTGAAGGCCTTCTTCGTGACGGGATCCACATGGATAGCGCCGTAAGGGCAGACGACGACGCAGGCGCCGCAGCCGTTGCACCTATCCTCGTCCACCATGACCACCCTGGTCTTCGGGTCCCTGTAAATGGCGCCCACAGGACAAACGTTTATACAAACGCCGCACTGCGTGCAGAACACGGGCGCATCTATGCCAGGCTCCATCTTAACCACATGGATAGCGCCTCTACGCGGGTTGAAGACCTTGAACTTGTTGAAGGCACACATCAACGCGCATCTCTCGCAGCCGACACATAGCTCTACATCAACGGTTAGAACCTTCACCAATCTACTGGCTCCCCCCACGTCCTTAACTAGAGGCGCTTGATTTAAGACTTGCGGGACACCGGGAAATCACGGACCAAGGTATGGGTCATGGGCTCAGACCTGGTGTCTTACTTCATCATTCCGTAACACCAGCTCTCCTCATCGCCGAGTATAACGGGACCAGGGTTAGGTAAAAAGCCTTCCCAAGCCTATCACTGATCGAGCTGTGCCTCCAACAGCAAGTATACACGTGTGAAGCCGCAGCGCCTGTAGAGCCTTACGGCGGCCTCGTTCTCGGCCACGACACTTGCATGTATTTCAGACGCTCCCCTGGCCTTGGCACGCGACATAACGGCTTTGAAAAGCGCCGTCCCCACGCCCTTCTGGCGCCAATCAGGCCTCACGTAAAGGGCCAGCACGTAAGCGATGGGAGCGCCCTCAGCCACATCATAGGCTAGCAGCCACTCGATGAAGCCCACGATCTCCTCACTCGCCTTGGCCACCAGTAGCTCGTGGAGGCCGTCAGCGAGAGCACGCTCGATCATCCTGGCTCTCGCGTCCGCTGAGGCGAGGGGCAGCCCTTCGCCAGCTAGCGCCACCAGGGCTGGTGTATCCTCTTCCCTAGCCGGCCTGACCACGATACCTGTGGACACGCATTACTCGGGCACGAGCGCCCTTATATCCTAGGAGTTCTTAGCTCGCCCTCGGTAGCTATGTCCGCGCAATTCGCTTACAAACAAGTCATCGTGGTCCGCGTGGATTTGGGCATGAGCGTGGGCAAGACGGCCGCCCAGGTGGCCCACGCGGCGGTCTCGGCTGCCGAGGAAGCCAGGGTTAGGAGGCCAGAGTGGCTGAGGGCCTGGCTGGCCGAGGGGCAAAAGAAGGTGGTCCTGAAGGCCCGCTCGCTCAAGGAGCTGTTCGAGCTAGAGCAGAAGGCCAAGGCCCTCGGCCTCCCCACGGCCCTAATAGTGGACAGGGGCCTGACCGAGCTCGAGCCGGGCACGGTCACGTGCTTAGGCATAGGGCCGGCGCCTTCAGAGCTAGTGGATAAGGTGACGGGACACCTCAAGCTCCTCTGAGGCGGGCGTGCTCAACTTGGGAGGGCTTAGGGAGGCGCCCTGGGTCGAGCGCTTCATGGGCCTCGAGGTCTACGCCACGGCCAGCAGGGGCATAGGAGGCAGGATAAGGGAACGCCTGGAGGACTTCGTGGTCCATGAGGTCCTGATCAACGGGCTATGCACGGAAGACGTGCTCGGGATGGGCAGGGAGCCAGGAGAAGGCCTCGCCGGGCGCGGGAGCTTCTTGCTCTGTGTCCTCGTCAAACAAGGTATGGACACCCTAGAGGCTGTGGCCAGGTTGGTCAAGACTTTAAGCGTCCCAGCTGGCTTGGTCGGGTTCGCGGGCCTGAAGGACGCTAAGGCTGTCACAGCGCAGTTCATTACCGTGAGGGGCCTAAGGCCCGAGTGCTTAGCTGATCTCAAGCCTGTTTTAAGCCCGGCTTTAGACCTCAGGCCGGTCAGGTATATGGCTGAGCCACTAGGCCCAGGCCACCTAGCCGCTAATCGCTTTGAAGTGACTGTGAGACGCTTAGGGCCGGACGAGCGGATTATTTTGGCCGCGCTTGAGGACCTCTTAGCCGAGCTAAAGAAGCTGAGTGGCCTGCCGAACTTCTACGGGCACCAGCGCTTCGGGACGGCCAGGCCCGTGACGCACTTAGTAGGCCGCGAGCTAGTGAAGGGGGACGTAAGGAAAGCGGTAGAGGCTTTTCTGACCTTCATCGGGCCCGGGGAGAGCCCGGCGACGCGAGAGGCGAGGGCTTACCTAGCCGAGACAGGCGACCTCAGGGGCTTCTTAGCCCACTTGCCCAAGGGCCTTTACTACGAGCGGCTATTAACCAGGCACCTGCTGAGGCGGCCAGGCGATTACCACGGGGCCATGAGGAAGTTACCCCTGAGGCTCAGGAGGCTCTTCGTCCACGCTTACCAGGCTTACTTGTTCAACCGTTTCCTGAGCGCCAGGCTGCGCGAGGGCATGCCGCTCCACGAGCCCTTGCCCGGCGATTGGGTGGTCCGGTTAGACAAGTGGGGCCGGCCAACCGGGAGACCGCTTAAGGCCGATACGGCCAATCTGGCGGCTCTCAGAGGGCGGGTGAAGGAGGGCAAGGCAGCAGTGGCTCTGCCCCTGCCGGGCTTCAGGCAGGAACTCTCGGGAGGGCGCCAGGGGGAGCTGGAGGAGGCCATCATGGAGCAAGAGGGCATGGACCGTGAAAGCTTCAAGCTCAAGATCATGCCGGAATTGGCTTCCCCCGGTTGGCTCAGGCCAGCAGCCGTGGAAGTAGAGCTGTTGAGGCCAGCTGAGGTCGAGGAAGACAGGCTTAACCCGGGCTTCAGGGCCTTAAGATTCTCCTTCCAGCTCCCTAGGGGCTCTTACGCTACCGTGTTCTTGAGGGAGCTCATGAAGCCAGAAGACCCACTGGCCGCAGGCTTCTAATCACACCTGACGTGCTTTATCCCGGGCGGCCTCACCTTGCGCAATATGCGGCTGCGGCAGTGCTGGTTGGGGCAGCGGATGTAATCGCCTCGGGCCTCTATGGTGCTGAGCTTGATGCGCGAGCCGCATATCACGCACTCGTATTCCACGTCCTCTTCTTCCTCGCCGTAGGTGGGCAGCTCCTCGCCCGACAAACCAGCCACCCGCTTAAGCATGGCTGGCGGGCCAGATATTTTAATCTTGCCATGGCGATCTCAAGCCTTAACTGGCCAGCGAGGAGCCGACGTTGGTGGCTAGCTTGCCCTTCCCGAGGGCCGTGGACTACCATAAGCCGGGCAGGCCCACCGTGCCAAATGGCTTAGGCGTGTTCTACGTGTTGGTCAGCTCGGCTTACCTATTCGCGCTCTACGCCAGCCATGCCTTCTGGGGCTTTCCGGACGAAGCCGTGGCCCGGGGCGCCCTAGGCCTGGCTGCCTGTATCCTCTTCGGCGGCTTCTTAGGCCTGCTGGACGACTGGATGGACCTCAGGTGGCGTTACAAGGCCCTCACGCCCTTGATAGCCAGTTTGCCGCTCGTTGCTCTCAGACAAGGCCACCCTGTTATGGCTACTTACTTGTTCGGGAAAGTGAATTTCGGCATCTTCTATTACCTGGTCATTGTGCCTGCCATAGTGACTGTGACCACTAACGTGGTAAATCAACTCGGCGGCCTCAACGGCCTCGAGAGCCTATGTCCCCTCACGGTCATGGCAGGCCTGGCCTTAGCCACTTTCCTCGGGCCAGCCAGGGCCGTAAGACACGAGGCCGTCCTGCTGCTCTTAGTACCCCTCATGGCCCTGGCCATCCTGGGCGCCTTTAACTTCACGGGCCGTATTTTCGTGGGGAACGTGGGCTCCTTCTCCTTCGGCATCACCCTGGCCGCCTACGCCATCATAGCGAATGTGGAACAAGCGCTCCTCATCAGCATTTTGCCTTACATAGCAAACTCTTCCATGATTCTGCTGAACTACTTCTTCTGGCGCCGCTTGCCCAAGCTCTCCATGACCCCCGACGGACGCCTCTACGCGGACCACAGGCGTAGCCTCCAGACCCTCCTGGCCTACAGGCGGCCCACGAGTGAGCGAGCCCTTGTGTTAAAGATAGCGGCCATTTTCGTGGCCTCCTCTGCCCTGGCTGTGTTAGCGACGGTGTTGAGCTGAGCCGGTTTTGCCTGAGCGCCAAGGGCGCTTTAGGTCACCCTATTCAAGGCGCTTCACGAGCGTCAACCTGAAGTCCTTAAAGCCGAGCTTACGATAGAGCCTTATGGCCGCTTCACCTAGGCTGTTACCAGCACATGTGTCGCGCCCCTGGCCTTCAAGCGCTCTAAGGCCGCCTTGAGCAGCGCTGTCCCCATGCCCTTCTGGCGCCAACCAGGTCTCACGTATAGGTCATATATGGTCGCGAGCGTGTGAGGCGTCTGAAGCGACAGATCACGCCTCAGCCGGGCCAGGACGAAACCTATTACCTCGCCACCCGCTTAGGCCACGAGCACCTATCCCCCATCCTCCCGGTGAACCTTGAGGACCCAATCGCGCCACCTAGCAACGTTCTCCTCCGCGGGCGGGTAAAGCTGGCCTGAGACAGCCGGGTCGCTCGCCATATCCTTCCAGAACGCAGTCAGCTCATCTAGATCGCCGGGCCTGAAGGGCCTTATCCTGACCTCGGGGCGCAGGACCAGCGCACCCCCAGGGCCTTTATCGGTCCCTCAGCGATTTAAGAGGCCGGGGGCGAGGTTAACCCATGTCGTCGGGTAAGTATAAGGTGAAGGGCAAGCCCGGCACGGTCATAATAACGCCTGACACGGAGATAGGCGAGGGCACCGTCATCTGGCACTTCGTGAACCTCTGGGGCTGCCGTATAGGCCGCGATTGTGTGATAGGCTCTTTCGTGGAGATAGGCCGAGGAGTGGAGATAGGCGATAGATGCAAGATAGAGGCCTTCGTCTACATCCCGCCGGGTGTGAAGATAGAGGACGACGTCTTCATAGGGCCAGGCGCTACCTTCACGAACGATAAGTACCCCGTCGCCTTCGGCGGCTTCAAGCTCGTGCCCACGCTCGTAAAGCGCGGCGCCTCCATAGGCGCCCGAGCGGTCATCTTGCCCGGCGTGACCATAGGCGAGCGGGCCGTGGTAGCCGCTGGCGCCGTCGTCACACGTGACGTGCCCGATGGCACGGTAGTAGCTGGCGTGCCAGCTAGGCCCATAGATACGCGGGAGGAATTCGAGCGTAAGAGGGCTGAGTTGCTAGCCTCGGGAGGGCCAGGCTAAGGCCATGAGGATCTGGCTGGACGCCTGCACTGGTAAGCACGTCCGCTACGCAACGGCCATAGCCAGGGCCCTGAGGGCCAGGGGACACGAAACCGTGCTCACCACCCGGGAGCACCCGGACACGACCAGGCTAGCCGAGATACTGGGCGAGGAATTCAGGCCGGTGGGGCGGTATGTGCCTCACTCGCGAGCTGGCAAGCTCAGGGAGAGCCTGAAGCGTGCCCTCCTCCTAGCCGAGATGCTCTCCCGAGAGGGCGAGAGGCCGGACCTGGCTATCTGCCACCAGAGCGTGGAGCTCTGCCGCGTGGCCTTCGGCTTAGGCGTGCCCGTGATATGCACTTGCGATAGCCCCCACGCAGAAGCGGTCGGGCGCCTCACGCTCCCCCTGGCTGATGTAGTGGTGGCTTCTAAGGCCATCCCTGCGTCCTCGCTCCGCGGGCTGGGAGCACGGCGCGTGGTGCAGTTCGATGGCGTGGACGAGGTAGCCTGGCTCAGAAGGGCCGGCCTGATAGCGCCTCGAGAGGCCTTCCCCTGGCTCGAGGAACTCAATAGGCCCTTGATAGTGGTCAGGGAGGAGGAACATGGCGCTGCTTACGCGCGTGGAGGGGGCCTCATGGCCAGAATAGCAGCCGCACTCAGCGAGCTGGGCTCCGTGGTCTTCTTAGCCCGTTATGGGCGCCCTGAGGGCCTACCAAGCGACGTGCTCGTGCCCGAGGGCTTTGTGGACGCGGCCCTCTTGGCCCGGGAAGCCGATTTAGTAATAGGCGCGGGAGGGACGATCTGCCGTGAGGCTGCCCTCCAGGGCACGCCGAGCTTAGTAGTCCGCTACGTGGGCCGCATCTATGTGAACGATTACCTGGCCGCGAGAGGCTTCCCGATACATGAGGTAGCGCCCCAGGAAGCCGATATAATGGCGAAAGCCGACGAGCTGTTAGGGCAGAAGCGAGATGTCTCGCACCTCTTAGCCGTGTTGGAGGACCCCGTGGAGCTGATAGTAAAGCTGGCCGAGGAGCTAGCAAGCCATAGCTCGGGCTAGCCAGCGGTCAGCCCTCTAGCAAGATAGACGGCCAGGCGGAAGCCTGGGCATCAGCCGAAGAAGTCCGTGAGCTTAACGGCTTTCTTCCTAGCCTTCTTAAGGGCCTCTAATACGCGGTTGAGGGCTTTACGCACTCTCTCCTCTGAGAAATCACGCTCGCCACACAGGAAATCCACCACGCCCTCCATGTCGGGCTCTGACCACACGAGCTCGTATTCATCGGTGACCTCCGGCTCCAGGAAGAGGCGCTTTATCTCGGCTGGGTCAACGGGGAACTCGGCGTTCTTTATGTGGGGCAGGGCTCTCTCCAGGCTCCCGTAGCGCTTTATGAGCTCGTAGGCCCGCTTGGGGCCAATGCCCCTCACACCTTTGGGGTTGTAATCTGTCCCCACGAGGATAGCTATGTCCACGAGCTGCTCACGCGTGATGCCTAACCGCTCTAAGAGAATGTCTAACTTCACTACCTCGGGCTTCACCTCCACGTAGACATCCTTGCCCGGCAGCTTCCTCCTGCTCGAGATAGCCACGTTCCTCACGAGGGCGGGGGCGCCGAAGAGTAAGCTATCGTAATCTTGGCTAGCGCAGAGGTCGGCATCCCCCCGCCTAGCCAGGTGGGCTGCCTGGGCCTCGCCCTCGGAGGGCGCCTGGACCCAGGGCACGCCCATAAGGTCCAAGAGGCGCTTGGCGTCCTCTACCATCTCGTCCTTCAGCTTAGCGGCCTGCTGGGCGTACTTGCGCGCTTCCTCCAGCCTCCCAGCCTTGAGGGCCTCCTCGTACTTGATGAGAGCTTCCTCGCGTATCTCCATGCGCCTCTTTATCTCTACTTCCTTCAGCGCCGGCGGCTTGCCGTCAAAGACGTAGACGGGCCTTATGCCTAGCTCTATGAAGTTCACCGTCCTGTAGAAGAGACCGCTTAAATGGCTGGTCACGCGCCCCCGGCTGTCCATGAGCGGGCGGCCATCAGGCCCCCTTATAGTGGCCAAGAACTGGTAGAGCGCGTTGTAGGCGTCAAAGGCTATCACCTTGCCCGCTAAATCCTTGAGCTCCACGACTTGGATGGCCTCCTTGGGCACGAGCGCCCTTATATTAACGCCCATGCCCGGGCCTCCTGACCTCTATCTGCCTCCTGCCGCGCATGTAAGGGACCACGTAGATGTAACCGTTCATCTCAAGCATCATCAGGGTCCTGTTGAGCTCCCACATGCTCACGTCCGGGTAGTAAGCCCTCACTTGGTCCAGGAGCTTATCGTCCGTCATACGCCCGTTCTTCTCCAATATCTCCATCACCAGCGCGTGGAGGGGCTTCACGCGCCAGCTCCTCAAAGCCCTCCTCACGCCCCCTCACGCCAACGTCGGTATAGTGGGTTTCTGGGCGCGCTTCACCCTCTGGGCGAACTCCTTGTACCAGCGCTCCATCTCTGGCGTTATGCTCGGGCCTACCTTCTTCAGCGCGGCCTCGAAATCGGCCCACGTGACCTGCTTGGCGTTGATATCACGCCTGAGGGTGTTCATAGCTGCCTCGCGGCAGACAGCCTCTATATCGGCGCCCGAGTAGCCCTCCGTCATTTTAGCTAAGCGCTCTAGGTCCACATCCTCCGCGAGAGGCATATTGCGCGTGTGGATCTTGAATATCTCCAGGCGCGCTTTCTCATTGGGCGGCGGCACGTAAATGAGCCTGTCAAAGCGCCCGGGCCTCAGGATAGCTGGGTCAAGTATATCGGGCCTGTTGGTAGCGCCGATCACGACCACATCCTCCAAGGCCGCTATACCGTCCATCTCCGTCAGGAGCTGGCTCACGGCACGCTCCGTCACGCCGCTGTCCGCGTAACCCATGCCCCTCCTGGGCACCAGCGCATCGATCTCGTCGAAGAACACCACGGCTGGCGCGGCGGTCCGGGCCTTCCTGAACACCTCCCTTATGCCTCGCTCGGTCTCGCCCACCCATTTGCTCATGAGCTCCGGCCCTCTGACGGCTATGAAGTTCGCCTCGCTCTCCGTGGCCACGGCCTTAGCGAGGAGCGTCTTACCACAGCCAGGCGGGCCGTAAAGCAACACGCCCCTCGGAGGCCTTATGCCCAGCTCCTTGAACTTCTCCGGGTATTTCAGAGGCCACTCCACGGCCTCGCGGAGCTCCTGCTTCACCTCCTCGAGGCCACCTATATCGGACCAGCGGACCCTCGGTACCTCTATGTAGACCTCGCGAATGGCGGTAGGCGTGATCTCCTTGTAAGCGGCCATGAAGTCCTGCATGCGCACCTCCATCTGCTCCAACACTTCCACGGGTATGCGCTCCTGCTCCAGGTCTATCTTGGGCAGGTAGCGCCTGAGGGCCTTCATGGCTGCCTCACGGCAGAGCGCGGCCAGGTCGGCACCCGTGTAGCCGTGTGTGATATCGGCCAGCTTCTCCAGGTCCACGTCGTCCGCGAGGGGCATGCCGCGCGTGTGTATCTGGAGTATCTCCAGCCTGCCCTGCCTGTCCGGCACGCCTATCTCTATCTCGCGATCGAAGCGCCCGGGCCTGCGCAGGGCCGGGTCTATGGCGTTGATGCGGTTCGTGGCACCGATCACGATCACGTTGCCACGGCCCTTCAGGCCGTCCATGAGGGCCAGGAGCTGAGCCACCACGCGCCTCTCTACCTCGCCCGTGACCTCCTCTCGCTTGGGCGCGATAGCATCTATCTCGTCTATGAATATGATGGCCGGCGCGTTCTTCTCGGCTTTCTCGAATATCTCCCTCAGCCTGGCTTCCGACTCGCCGTAATACTTGCTCATTATCTCGGGGCCGTTAATAGCGAAGAAAGTCGCGTCTGATTCGTTCGCGACTGCTTTAGCGAGGAGCGTCTTACCACAGCCAGGTGGCCCGTAGAGCAACACGCCCTTCGGGGGCTCTATGCCGAGGCGCTGGAAGAGCTCTGGGTGCCTGAGCGGGAGTTCCACCATCTCCCTTATCTTCTGGATAGCCTCCTCTAGGTCGCCTATGTCCTCGTAAGTGACCCTCGGGACCTTCACGCCTTCAACGGGCTCGGGCAGTAGCTTCAGGCGCGTGTTGTAGGTGATACGGACCACGCCCTTCGGCCTAGTGCGGACTATGGTGAAAGTGAGGGGCCGGTAGGCGTAGGGCACGCGCACTATATCGCCCTCGACCACAGGTCTGTTTACGAGCCTGTTGCGCAGGAAGACTTCTATCTCGCGCTCGACCTCCCTGAAGCGCACGTCGGTAGGCGCTATGGTGATGCTGGTGGCGTTCCTCACATCCGCCTTCCTCACGATCACGTAGTCATTTAGCGAGACGCCCGCGTTCTCACGCGTGATGCCGTCTATCCTTATGATATCCTCGTCCTGGTCGTCTATGTAAGCTGGCCAAGCGATAGCGGCTGTCTTCTTCGTGCCCTCTATCTCTATCACGTCGCCGGTGGAAACGCCTATGGCCTTCATGGCCTTCTGGTTGATACGTGCTATCCCACGCCCCACGTCCCTCTGGCGGGCGTCCGCCACCCTGAGCTGTATTTCGGGCTTCCTCTTGTGTGCCTGAGAGCTCATACTTTCATCCTCCCCTCGATCCCTTACCTCATGCGTAGGGCACTATCATAAGCTTTGCTCACCACGCCGTATCATGGGCCCTCGAAGCCGCACTTCACGCACTTGTAGGGCCTGGCTAAGCGCCTGCACATCTCGCAGCGCCATATGATGGACTCCCCGCAATTCGGGCAGGGGAACTTCACGGCTAACGAGCCCGGCGGTATGGTGCGGTTACACGACGCACACACCGGCAGCCTGGGCCTGGCTCCCATGTCTCATCCGCCCCGCTTGGCCCGGTGGGCCTATTTATGCCTTGAGGCTTAGGCCAAGCATGATATGGGCACGTATTAAGCGCCAACCTCACGACTATTTTTCCCTCAAAGCCCACAGAGAAGATAGCCTCAAGCTCATCAGGAGGCCAGGAGGAGCCGTGCGGGCGGTGCTTAATGCCTTTAAGTACCCACTCCCATGGCCCTGCGGGCCGCTGTGATGAAGAGGCTAGACGCCGAGGGGTGAGGGGATACCCGGGTCGGGAGCGGCCCCTTGAGGCCAGCGGCAGGGGTGTGAGTCTTGAGAATGGCTTTTGTGGTGGGCATGGCTGGCTCCGGCAAATCGCTCCTCACCGGCTCCTTCGTGGAGTGGCTTAGGCAGCAGGACCAAGACGCGGTAGCCGTGAACCTCGACCCCGGCGCCCTAAGCCTGCCCTATGAGCCGGACGTGGACGTCAGGGCCTACGTGACCGTGGAAGAAGTCATGGAGAAATACGGGCTAGGGCCGAACGGGGCCATAATAGCCGCGGCAGATATAATAGCCACCTACGTGAAGGAGCTCGAGGCCGAGCTAGATGCACTAGCGCCCGACCTGGCCATAGTGGACACGCCCGGGCAGATGGAGGTCTTCGCCTTCAGGCCCTCTGGCCTATTCATAGTGGAGAACCTCACGAGCTGGCCCAAGGCCATAATTTACCTCTTTGACGCTTGCTTCTCCCGCGAGCCCTCTAACTTCGTGGCCAATATTTTCCTCGCCTCGGCAGTTTACCACCGCTTCTTCGTGCCACAAGTCCACGCTCTCACGAAGTGCGATCTAGTCGAGTCCAGCGATGTCAAGCGCATGGTGGAGTGGTCCTCTAAGCCCAGGGCGCTCCTTGACGCGTTAGAGACGAGCTTAAGGGGCGATAGGCGCTTAATGGTCCGCGATTTCGTCCGCGCTGTCTGCCGGACGGGCGCTTCCTTCCCGCTCATACCCGTGAGCTCTACCACTTGCCAGGGCTTCCTGAACCTCAACATGGCCTTAGAGCGCGTGATAGCCGGCGGGGACCGTTATACCTTCTGAGCCTGAGTATGGAGGAGCAATTCTTATTAGAAGTAGCGCGCTCTCTACGCGCGAGAGTGTAGCCGATGCAATTAAGGGTAAGCGAGATTCCCAGGTCAGGCAGGGTCATGGGGCTCGCGGGCTTCGCCCTCTCGGCTATCACGAACCTGGCCTGCATATCGCTCCTCGGGGCCGCCGTCGCGCTCGGCACTTATCCGGCCAGCGTAGCCCTACGGGCCGCCTCTTGGATTTCCGTGGGGAGAGCGCTCGATAAGAGGCTACTGAAGGCCACGGGCCTGATAGTCGCCATCCTGGGCGCCGTCTTCTACTTGACACTCATAGCCAACGTGGAGAAGGTGAGGAGCTTCGAGCTAGGCGTGTTAAGCTTCCTGGTGCTTCTCTGGAGCATTTACTCCCTGCTAGAGGCCGCTTCTTATCTATCCTTGCGGGCCGCCTCACGCGCCTTCCTGCCGGCCCTCCTGAGCGTCCCCGGCTTAGCCCTAGCCTGGTTCACACTCCAGGAACTCAGCGCTACTTGGCCTTACGTGCTCCTCCTGCTCCTGATGTCCGCGATAACCGCGTGCGTGGGCTTCGCCAGGCTCAAGCCCGGGCCCGGGACCTTCAGGCTCTCCAACCCGTGTGGGCCTAAACTTTTAACACATCACGTCCTTTAGCCAACCTGATGGGCCTTGAGGCTCCTTGAGCACCAGGCGAAAGCCGTGTTCGCCCGCTACGGCATACCCGTGCCCAGGGGCAGGGCTGCCAGGACGCCAGAGGAAGCCAGGGATATCGCGTGCGAGTTAGGCGTCCCCGTGGCCGTGAAAGCGCAAGTTTTAGTGGGCGCTAGGGGCAAGGCAGGTGGTATCTTATTCGCCGATACGCCAGAGGAAGCTGAAGAGGCGGCTAGGAAGCTCCTTGGCTCCGAGATAAGGGGCGTAAAGGTCTACGAGGTCCTAGTGGAGGAGAAATTGCCGATAGAACGCGAGCTCTATATGGGCTTCACCGTGGACAGGGTGGCCCGTGCTTACGTGGCCATAGCCTCGCCGGAGGGGGGCATGGAGATAGAGGAGGTAGCTGAGCGCAGCCCGGAGCTAATATTCAAGCATACAGTGGACCCCGTGCTCGGCTTCAGGCCCTACCACGCCCTCAGCTTAGTGAAACAGATGGGCTACTCAGGCCGGGCGGCTACGGAGCTGGCCCGTATCTTCACGGCCCTCTACCGCTTAGCCGTAGATTACGATGCCGAGCTCACGGAGATAAACCCGCTGGCCGAGACAGCCGACGGACGTTTCGTGGCCGCCGACGCCAGGCTCATAGTAGACGATAACGCGCTCTTCAGGCACCCTGAGTTAGCCGGATTAGAGAGGCCACCGAGCGAGGAGAGCGCCCGTGAAAAGATGGCTCGTGAGGCCGGGCTGGGCTACGTGGAGCTAGATGGTGATATAGGCATCATAGGGAACGGCGCCGGCTTGGTGATGGCCACGTTAGATATGGTGGCCCTCTACGGCGGCAGGCCAGCGGACTTCTTAGATGTAGGCGGCGGGGCTTCAGCTGACCGCATGGCGAAGGCGCTCGATATCGTGCTGTCGAACCCGCGCGTGAAGGTAGTGCTCATCAACATCCTAGGCGGGATAACGCGCTGCGACGAGATAGCGCGCGGCATCTTAGCGGCCATGGAGCGGGTGGGCGTAAAGAAGCCCATGGTGATAAGGCTCGTGGGCACGAACGAAGCCGAAGGGCGCGCTATCCTAGAGGCTGCTGGCATAAGCGTGCTCGATAGCATGGAAGAAGCCGCTAAGCGGGCTGTCGAGTTAGCTCGGGGTAGGAAGTGATGGCTGTGAGATGGGAAAGCAGGATAGGCGGTTTAGTGTTCGTGGCCTGTATGTTCGTCGGGGCTGACATAGGGCTCTTCTTCGGCAGGCCAGATGTGGGAGGCTGCCTGGGCATGGGAATCGGCTTCCTCATCATGGCTTTCCTCCGCGCTAAGGGGGTGAAGTCTTCTCCGATGGCCTTGACGCTCCCGACGAGCTTGGGACGCATCATCCTATGTGCCATAGGAGCCCTCATCGTGGCCGCTGGCGTCTGCCTGCTGTATAACCCCGCGTTGCTCTACCCCTACTTGGCGGGCATAGGGGCCGTGGTCATAGGGCTCCTGGTCCTGTTAACCAACTTCATCGAGCACGGTAAGTAGTGGGATTTCTCTGAAAATTCAGAGAAATCAGAAAATTTATAAGTGACCACGCCCGCCACAGGGCGGCATGGGCCCGCTCATGAGGCGCCACGTTATAGAGGCCATAGTCTCCATTGACGAAAGAGGCCAGATACTCCTCCCTAAGGAGGTGCGCGAGAAAGCAGGCCTCAAGCCCAAGGACAAGCTAGCCGTCATAACACACGTGCACAAGGGCAAGGTAGCCTATATCATGCTCATACCCGTAGAGCGGTTGGCCGAGAGCCTGAGGCAATTCCTTGGCCCCCTTCTCAGGGAATTGCTCGAGCAGAAGGGTGGGGAGGGCCGGCCTTGAGCGATGTCATAGTGGCCGAGAGCCTGACTAAGGTCTTCGGCGATCTAGTGGCCGTGGACCACGTGAGCTTCAGGGTCCGTGAGGGCGAGATATTCGGCTTCCTAGGCCCTAATGGCGCTGGCAAGACCACTACCATCAACATGCTCATAACGCTCCTCAAGCCGACCGAAGGAGAAGCCTGGGTAGCGGGTTTCAGCGTGCTTAAGGAGCCCGGCGAGGTCCGCAAGCGCATAGGCGTGGTATTCCAGGAGCCCACGCTTGATAGGCATCTCACGGGCTGGGAGAACTTGTGGATCCACGGCCGCATGTACGGTATTGATCGCTCAGAGCTGAGGAACCGCATAAAACGGGCGCTAGAGTTGGTCGAGCTGGAGCGCTGGGCAGATACGGTGGTCATGAACTACAGCGGCGGCATGATGAGGCGCTTGGAGCTGGCCCGCACTCTCCTCTGCGATCCCGAGGTCCTCTTCCTAGACGAACCAACACTTGGCCTAGACCCCCAGACGAGGGCACGGATATGGGATTACATAGAGGTCCTGAGGCGCGATGAGGGCATCACGATATTCATCACCACGCACTACATGGAGGAAGCCGATAAGCTCTGTGATAGGGTAGCCATCATAGATTACGGCCGCATAATAGCTGTCGGCACGCCTGAGGAACTTAAGCGCTCGCTAGGCGTGGGCGTGGTTTACGTTAAGCTCCCACGGGCCGAGGGAGCTAGCCTCCTCGCGAAAGCCGTGACAGAAGTCGGTTTAGCGGATGAGGTCAGGCCGATGAAAGACGGGCAGCTAGCCATCTTCGTCAAGGACGCCCCGACGGCCATACCGGTTCTTTTTGAGGAAGCGGCCAAGCTGGGCCTGACCATATCGGAGGTCTCCTATAGGATGCCCACGCTCGATGATGTCTTCCTGCGCCTCACCGGCAGAGGCCTGAGGGACGAGGAAGCCGGCCCTCTGGAGTGGATGAGGGCACGCATGATAGCTAGGATGAGGAGGCGGTTCAGATGACCACCCCGGCCAACCGCAGGGGCTACGAGACCCCGTTCTTAACGGCCGTCTCCATAATGGCTTACAGGCAAGTGAAGCGCTTCTTGAGGATGAGGGCTAGGATAGTGATGGCGTTAATCCAACCGCTGGTATGGATGCTCTTCTTCGGCCTTGGCTGGTCCTCGACGCTAAGAGGGCCGATGGCGAGGCAGGTGCTTGGCGGCCTGAGCTACCTCGAGTTCTTAGCGCCGGGGGTGGCCATGATGACGGTCTTCGGGACCTCTTTCTTCGCGGGCGCCTCCGTCGTGTGGGATAGGGAGTTCGGCTTCCTGAAAGAGGTGCTCGTGGCACCGGCATCGAGGAAGGCCATCATACTCGGCAGAGCGCTCGGCGACTCTCTTGTGGCTATCGCACAGGGGCTCGTGACCTTCGCCATTGCCTGCGCCCTCGCGGGCCACGTGAATCTGGTAGGCCTCCCCCTGCTCGTCGCGGCCATGTTCCTCACGGCCCTCGCCCACACCAGTCTCGGGATAGCCATAGGCTCGCTCGTCACGAGCATGGAGGCCTTCCAGCTCATAGTGAACCTCATCTCCATGCCCACCATTTTCCTGAGCGGCACCGTATTCCCGCTCAAGATGGCGCCAGAATGGATGAAGAGCCTCTCCATGCTCATCCCCCTGACCTACGGCGTTGATGCGGCCCGCTCGGCCACGTTTGGGGGCGCCTTGATCCCCTTGTGGCTCGATATGGCGGTGCTCTCAGCCCTGGTCTTAGCGCTCGTGCTCTTATCCGCCAAGGCCTTTGAGAGGGCGACACTCGCGTGAGGGGCCCGTAGAGCGCAAAGGTATTTTAGCGCTCCCGCGCCCGCCCGGGAGAGGCAGGTAGGCATGGCCATCCTGGTGGGCTCCGGCACGAGGGTCATCGTCCAGGGCATAACGGGCCGGCAAGGCTCTTTCCACACCAAGCTCATGCTTGAGTACGGCACGCGCATCGTGGCTGGCGTGACGCCAGGGAAAGGGGGCCAGAAGGTCTTGGGCGTGCCTGTTTACGATACTGTGCGCGAGGCGCTCGCCGAGCACGATGCAAATGCTTCTATAGTCTTCGTGCCAGCGCGCTTCGCCAAGGACGCGGTCATAGAGGCCATAGAGGCCGGCCTAGAGTTAGTGGTGGTCATCACGGAGCACATCCCGGTCCGGGATACCATGGAGTTCCTCGCCTTAGCGCGCCGGGAGGACACGACTATCATAGGGCCGAACACGCCCGGCATCATAACGCCAGGGGAGTGCAAGCTAGGCGTCATGCCAGGCCACGTTTTCAAGCGCGGGCAGGTGGGTATGGTATCGCGCTCCGGCACGCTCACCTACGAGATAGCTGCTCAGCTCACCCACGCAGGCTTCGGGCAGAGCACTTGCCTGGGCATAGGGGGCGACCCCGTGGTGGGCCTCACGTTCACGGAGGTCCTCGAGATGTTTGAGAAGGACCCGGAGACAGACGTCGTGGTGCTGATAGGCGAGATAGGCGGAAACCTGGAGGAGTTGGCAGCCGAATACATACGCGAGCAAGGCTACCCCAAGCCCGTGGTGGCCTTCATAGCTGGCCGGACCGCGCCGCCCGGGAAGCGCATGGGGCATGCGGGCGCCATAATAATGGGCCGCGCGGGCACGGCGGAGAGCAAGATAAAGGCCCTGGAGGCAGCTGGCGTTCCCGTGGCCAACACGCCTAAGGAAGTAGCGGCCCTCTTAACGCGAAAGCTGGGCCGTGGAGCCTGAGGAAAGCGCCCTGCTAGCGCCGGCTACTGAGACAGCTATAGCGAGGGCGAGGCCCATAGACAAGAAGAACATGGCCTCCACGAGCTCTAGGCCGTTGAGCGCGCCCTGTAGTACCCTTAAGGCCAGGACGCCAACCCAGGAGGAAGCCAGCGGGTAAAGCATCACCACGCCCGCGTGGGCCAGGAAGCAAGAGGAAGCTGCTAGGCCCAGGCGTACCCCCTTATCCGCTAGCCTGCCCATCAGTATCGCGAAAACAGCCCTAATCAAGAAGAAAGCCGTGGTAAGCAGGCCCAGCTCAGCCAGGGAACCGCCTAACGCCCCACTGACGTAATATGCGATGGCGGGCGCGCTCAACCTGAAGGCCATGGTGCCTATCAGGGAGGTGGCGAAGGCCAACAAAAGCGCCCGCCCCGACGCCCTCAAATCCCCCAGAGCCCCCTTGGGTGCCGGACAGGGCCCGTAGAGGGCCTTTAAACTATCGGGCGCTAATGTGGTGTGGAGCAAGCGGTGGCTAGATATCAAGGAGAAGCGTGGCGGGCAGCGAGGTGGTAGCGGGGGGTGGATTTGAACCACCGACCTCTGGGTTATGAGCCCAGCGGGCTACCTCGCCCGGGGCGGGTTGCCCCATCCCCGTCTGGCTGCCCCACCCCGCTACCCGGGGGAGGCGCTTCCCCTGGGCTTATTAAGTGTATCGATATGGGCTGGCCATGGAGG
>CAZWYW010000025.1:17139-17312 GCA_964638535.1 uncultured Candidatus Bathyarchaeia archaeon
CCGCTACCCAGCCCACGCGTGCCAACGGGCCTTATTAAGCGTATCGTTATCGCCCACAGGGATTTAGGCCGCGAGGAGCGCTTGGAGGCCGAGGGGCAGGAGATAATAAGGTGTAGGTTGTTGAAAAATTGGGGGCAGTAAGGTTTAATGGGGCTCTACCTAATAGATAGTGA
>CAZWYW010000026.1:0-17112 GCA_964638535.1 uncultured Candidatus Bathyarchaeia archaeon
ACGAGGACACTAAGAAGGCCTTTAAGGAGCTAGTGGCATCTATGAGGCCCGCAGGCGAGGCGGGCTGAGGAAGCCATGGGCAAACTGGGGGCGCTCAAGGAGAGCCTGTCCATCCTGAGGGGCAACTTCCTGGTCCTGTTGGTGACCTGGATCATCTTCAGGCTTGCCTTCAGAATAGTCGGGCCTTACGAATCCCTCTACATATGCGCGCTGGGGGCCACCCCCGCCACGCTAGGCTTCATGAGCTCCCTCCAGACGGCGGTCCTCTGCCTCAGTCTTATCCCGGGCTCTTACCTAGCTGATAGATGGGGGCGCAGGAGCCTCATAGTGGTCATGACCTATGTCCTCGGCTTCTCCTACCTTTTCTACGCTGTTGCCCCTACTTGGCATTTAGTACTCGTGGGCATGTTGTTAGCTGGCCTGGCCAGGCTCTACAGCCCCGCCCTCCAGGCCATGACCGCTGACTCGCTGCCCCCCGAGAAAAGGGGGATGGGCTACGCCATGATGCGCGTCGTGCCAGATGCCTTCGCCGTAGGCTCACCGGTGATAGCGGTACTGCTGATAAAGAGCTATGGCTTCGTGGACGGCCTCAGGCTGGCCTACCTGGCCGTTTTCGCTAGCTTCATGGCGGCCGCCACTATAAGGCTCCTGTTCCTCAAGGAGACCCTAAGGCCCGGGGAAACAGGGGAGAGGCCCGGGCTGATCAGGCTATACGCGGACTCCGTGAGGGATATGGCGAACGTCCTCGGGCAAGCCCCCCGGCCCATAAAGGCCCTCATACTCGCGTCGGTGGTCGCGCTTCCCCTGAGCCAGATCATCTGGGGAGGGCCTTTCGGGAGCGGCTTCGTGCCCCTCTACGTGGTGGATTTCTCGGGCGTTACGGAAGAAGGATGGGGCCTCCTAAGCTCGATACGCCTGGCGGTCGGCCTGTTGGCCGGCCTCGTCATGGGCGAGCTAGTAGATAGACTTAGCAGGAAGGCGTTGTTAATCGCCAGGTTCTTGGTGGGAGCGCCGCTCACTGTGCTCTTTGTGTTCGCTAGGGGCTTCGCCCAAGTCCTCGCCGTCCTGCTTCTCGTGGACCTGCTGTCCTTCATGGGGATGGCCGCTCTCCAGGCCCTGTTGGCCGACCTGACGCCCAGGGAGCTGAGGGGCCGTGTCATCGGTGCTAGAATGCTCCTCCTGAACTTAGCCGCCATACCTATTTCGTCCCTGGTCGGCTACGTATACGAGGCCGTGGACCCTAAGCTGCCCTTCTTCAGCTCGGGCGTCCTGTCCCTCGCGGCGGCCCTGATAATAGCCGCCCTGGTGGAGGAGCCGGTTAAGAGGGAGTTATGAACCGCGCGGGGGTGGTTAAGGTTAAAAGCCCGTGCCCCGCCCGGCGTGTGAGGTGGCCATGGAGCTGAAGCTCGTGACCTACCGCTACAACCCGCTGTTGGAGCGCAAGGAGGTCTACTTTGAGGTAGACCACTCGGACAAGGGTTCCACGCCCACGCGCCTGGAGGTCCGCAAGGCCCTAGCCGAGCACTTCGGGGTAGAGCTGGACCGCGTGATAGTGCGTAAGCTGGAGACCATGACCGGCACCATGGTGGCCCGGGGCGAGGCGCACATCTATGATACGGCTGAGATGGCGCGCTTCGTGGAGCCGGAGCATATATTGAAGAGGAACCAGGCTTTACCCGAGGAAGGAGAGGGCAAGGAAGGCAATTGAGGAGGTGATGTAGTGTGCCGCCCAAGGAGAAAGGTGTCTGGACCTATTATGAGCTGAAGGAGGGCAAGCTAGTCAGGCGCCTCCCCTTCTGCGAGCGCTGCGGCCCCGGCGTGTTCATGGCCGATCACGGCGATCGTTGGCAGTGCGGGAAGTGCGGGCTGACTATATACAAATCGGCGCAGCAAGCTGGCGCGGGCGGGAAGAGGGGCAAGAAGTGAGGGGCACTGACCGGGGAGAGCTCATCTGCTTGGGTATAGAATCCACGGCCGATGATTTCTCTGTGGGGATAGTTAGCTCCAACGGCCGCGTGTTGGCTAACGTGATAGATGCTTACTTGGCGCCCGAGGGCGGCATCCACCCCAGGGAGGCCGCCAGGCACCACGCCGAGGTCGCTGGCTCCGTGGTAGCCAGGGCGTTGGCGGAAGCGGGTATCTCAGCTGACGAGATAGGCCTGGTGGCCTTCTCCCAGGGCCCCGGCATGGGCCCCTGCCTCAGGACGGGAGCTACCGTGGCTAGGGCCCTGGCCTCTTACCTGGGCGTGCCCCTTGTGGGTGTGAACCACTGTGTAGCGCACGTGGAGATAGGCCGCCTGGCCTGCCGCATGGAGGACCCCTTGACGCTCTACGTCTCCGGCGGCAGCACGCTCGTCACGGCCTACGAGGCTGGCCGCTACCGCGTCTTCGGCGAGACGCTCGACATACCTATTGGGAACTGCTTGGATGTCTTCGCCAGGGAGGCGGGCTTAAGGCCTGCGCCCGGCAAGCCCTTGGGCGCCCTGGTGGAGGAACTGGCCTCCCGGGGCAGGGAACTCGTCCCGCTCCCCTACGTGGTGAAGGGCATGGACCTCTCCTTCAGCGGCCTCCTCACGGCGGCCATAAGGCTCCTCAAGTCGGGCCGTTACAGGCTAGAGGATCTCTGTTTCAGCCTCCAAGAGGTGGCCTTCTCCATGTTGGCCGAGGTCACGGAGCGCGCGCTGGCCCACACAGAAAAGGACGAGCTGCTCCTCACGGGTGGCGTGGCGGCCAACAAGCGCCTGGCGGCCATGTTAGAGGCCGTGGCGGGAGAACACGGCGCCGAGTTCGCCGTGGTGCCCAAGGAGTTCGCACTAGACAACGGGGCTATGATAGCTTGGACTGGCTTCTTGGCTTACCGGGCTGGCCTGGAGACGCCCATCGAGCAGAGCTACGTCAGGCCCAAGTGGCGTATAGATGAGGTCCCGGTGCCCTGGCGGGAGTTGAAGGCCCGGGCGGCCCAGCGATTATAAGGGGGCTTAGCGTTAATTGACCTAGGCGATGACGAGAACTTACCCGTCGGATAAGGTGAAGTATCAGAGTTAGGCCGAGCCGCTTCTCCCGGTTCCCCGACCTACGATCTAGCCAACTTATATGCAGCCCCGCTTGCCCGTAAGGCTTGCGGTGCGCGGCTTGAGGATTGTGGCTGCTGACTCGGGTGGGTCCATCTTAGACGACCGGTTCGAGCCGACCTGCGTGGTCTGCACAGTAGCGGTCCTAGTGGAGCCGCCATATAGGGCTCCCACGGCCCTCTTGGCCGAGGCCCACTTCAGGCCCATAGAGGATAGCTACGCGCTCCTCGTGAGGGAGCTAGAGCTGGCCGAGGAAATGGTCCGGGAGCACGGGGCAGACGTAGTGCACCTCGATATGAGCCTCCGGGGAGCCAGGTTAGATGAGCTAGGCATGTCGGAGCTAGCTCACATCCCCGAGCGCGTGAGGGTTAGGTTAGCCAAGGTGCTGCCCAAGCTCACCTTCCTGGCCTCTAGGATAGCCGCTGAGGCCGGCGCGCCCGTCCTGGCCATAGGGAAGGACAGCGTGCCGGTACGCATAGCAGAGCTCTGCTGTGCCGCCCACGCCCTGCTCTATTCGGCCGAGAAGGCCATCAGGGAGAAGCGGGAGTTCCTCCTGGGCCTCCCCACCCGCTGCGTGGTGGAGAGTTCTGGCGGCCTGGTGGTGGCTAGGTCCCTTATCCCGTCCGAGCACGATATAGTGGGCCTGGCGAGGGACGAGGGGCGCGTGCTAAAGTGGGTGAATCTCCTCGATATGCCGAACCCCGTGGCAAGGGGCTTTAGGGTAATACGCATAAGACCTGAGGGCAGCTAATCACGGCTGTCCCCAGCTAGCCTGAGCACGGCAGAGGCAATCTCCCCGGCCGCATCTAACCCGGAAGCTATTTCCTGGGCTGCCCTAAGCCTATCCAGGTAATCGCCCTCTAACAGGTCTTCTATGGCCTTCTCCACGCGTTCTTCGCTCAACTCCCGTTGGAGGAGCACCCTGGCCACGCCCAGCTCCTTAGCCCTGAGGGCGTTCAGCATCTTCTCCGTGTGGCTGGGCGGCGGTACTATTAACATAGGTTTACCGTAAGCCATACACTTCATGATGCCGCCGTGCCCGCCCCTTAAGATGACGATATCACAGGCCTTCAGGTAAGCGTAGAAGTCGTTCACCCAGTAGAAGATCCTGAAGTCGCGGCTGTTCACGATCGCTTTCTCGCCCTTATCCGGCATGCCGAGGCTTATCACGACCTGTGGATTGCCGGCTATCCGCTTGAGTATCTCCGTCATGGCCTTAACGAAGAAGGGCCGCTCCTCAAGCGTGCCCGTGACGGGCATGAACACCAACGGGGAGCCGGGGTCAAAGCCCAGCTCGGCCTTGAGTTCCTCTTGGCTTGGGAGTTCCTCGGGCCTCTTGTCCAACATGGGACCGACGAGCTTGACCTTATCCCTCAGCCGCTTAGGCACAGCTAAGTTCATGAGGGATATGGTGAAGGGCTCGGGGAAATCGGGCACTAATAGCTCATCGGCCAAGCGCCATACCTCGCCCAAGGTGGCCACCAGCCCTACCTCAGCCAGCCTAGAGGCCCTGAGCATGCGCCTCTTCCTGGGCACGTAGACCCTGACCTGGTTTAGGATACACGCACATGGGATGCCGAGCATTTTCGCGGCCAAGACGGCCATGGCCCTGGTGTCCGATATCACCACGTCCGGCCTCAGGGCGGCCATGTATTTCATGTCGTGGGCGAGTTGGCGCGCAGCTAGCCATGGGAACCTGGGCGTGAGGTGGCAGAGCGTTCTCTCGACATCTACCTCGCCTGTGCCCTTCATCGCTACCTTGAACCTCGGGATCTCCAGGGTTTTCAGGCTAGCCCCCCTGGCGTAGGCTAGGGCCTCTCCGTAAGTGGCGAAGTAAGCATCTACTGGCCCATGCTCACGTAGCTTAGCCAGCACGGCCTCACACCTAGCTATGTGCCCCAGCCCCATGCCGCAGGGGGCGAAGTAAGCCCTCAAGGCCGCTCCACCGGCGGCCAAGCTAAATATAAGGGGTCCTAAACGTCGCGCCAGCCCACGCTTAAATCCCGGGCGGGGGCGTTAGAGGCAGGTGCCCGCCTTGCCTTCGTTAGAGGCGCGTTGGAAAGTGCTCTCCGACCTCCTGGTGGAGCTCAGGTCCAAGGGGGCAGATCTGCCGGCTGAAGTGGTCAGGGACCTCAGGTTAGCCAGGTCTCTCATAGAGACTCTCAAGGTAGCGCCCACGGGCCGCGAGGAGATCACAGCCAAAATAGAGCAAATGCTCGTGAGCGTTGAAGCTTACTTACTGGCTGAGGCCGAGGTCAAGCTAGGCCCTGAGGAGGCCAAGCGTTGGAGGGACAAGATAGAGGAGGCCGCTGCGCCAGGGGAAGAAACCCTGGCGCCGGCTGAAATGCGGTTCAGGCCCGGCCTGCCCAGGGGGGAGCACTGGGTAAGGGTACGCGTTTCAGAGGATATGCCTAGGGAAATGCTCGAGACCTTGGCGGCTGAGGAAGGTGTGTCAGCTCGCCTCCAGCCCGATGGCTTCCTCTTGGTGAGCGGGGAAGAAGAGAAAGTAAGGGCCTTCATAAGGAAGCTGGCCGAGCGCGTCAGGGGCCGCCCAGGCCGGTGAGGTCCTCTATCACGGCCCGCGCTACTTTCTTCCCCGAGAGCAACATGCCGCCGAAGATAGGCCCCATCCTCGGGAGCCCGTAGAGGGTGGCCACAGCCATGCCAGCCACGTAGAGGCCTGGGCAGACGCGGCCCGTGTGTTTTACCACTAGCCTCTCAGCCTCAGGAGCCCACATAGATTTATGGCCCTTGAGTTCGAGCCCTAAGCCCGGCATCCTGGAGGCCGCCAGCGCTAAGACCTCTGCATCGTGGCCTGTGCAATCCACCAACGCCCGGCAGCGCACGCCCATTGGGTCCACGTGCAGGCCAGCTAGCTTGACCGCGCTCCACTGAAGCACGGCCCCTTCTACACGCGGGGGCTCGCCCCTGAACACCAAGTCTACTATAGAGACGCCTAAAATGATCTTAGCACCAGCATCTACCGCCGCCGAGGCCAGCTTGGCGATCATCTCGGCCGTATCGACCACGTAGAGGCCGGGCCGGATTTCCTCTAACCTGCAGCCCGCGTCGGCCAATACCTCGTGGGCGGGTGCCTCCACGACTGCCTTGTGGAAGAGCATGCCGCCGCCTCCCATGCCGCCGCCGAAGGAGAGCTTCTTCTCGAAGATCACGGTCCTAAGGCCCGCCCTGGCCGTGTAGATGGCTGTCGTCAGACCAGAGGGGCCAGCTCCTGCTATCACCACGTCTGCCTCGGCCACGTCTAACCAGTCCTTGATGGCGGTCTCCATGATAACCCGCGTGATCTCTTCCTCGGCTACCTCGACCAGCTCGACCAGCTCTTCCTCACGGGGCGCTGTAATCAACCGCCCACACCTCCCTCAGCCAAGGCCGGCTAGGGCTGCTTTAAGCCCCTTGGCGATCGCCTTCAGCACGAGTTCTACTTGACCCACATGGATGCCGAGGGCTAAGAACGTGAGGCCGGTGGTGGCCAACAGCACGCCTATTATGCGCTTCTCCCAGGGTCCCAATCCCTACGACCTCAGCGCGAGGTCTAGGGCTGCCCCCTTAACCCTTTCCCCGCAATCCCCAAAGCCTTAACAGGCGCACATGCACGAGGCCCCGGGTGATGGCATGGTCAAGCTCACGCCCGAGGAATACCTAGAGACCCTCAAGGAGCCCGCGAGACGCGTCTACTTCAACGGCAAGCTCGTTGAGGACCTAGCCGAGCACCCCGTGACCGCTGGCGTCGTGAGGGTGATGGCTCGCTCCTACGAGATGGAGAAGAATCCGGCTTACAGGGGCGTGCTCACGGCTAAATCCGCTTTCACGGGAGCCGAGATAAGCAGGAGCATAAGCACCCATGGGAGCACGGAAGATTTAGTCAAGCGCGTGGAGATGGGCCTCATATACGCCAGGGAGTTCGGCTCCTGCTATTATGCCTGCCCGGGTTGCGATATCCTCACCGCCCTGGCCGCCACCACTTGGGAGATGGATAAGGAGCTAGGCATGGATTACCACTCGCGCCTTAAGGCCTTCGTTAAGGAGTTGGAAGCCCGCGATTTCAGGTGCTCGGGGGCCGTCACGGACCCGAGGGGCGATAGGACGCTCAGGCCCCCTGACCAGCCCGATATGTTCATCCGCGTCGTGGAGAAGCGCTCAGACGGTATCGTGATAAGGGGCTGTAAGCTCCACCAGAGCGGGGCCTGGGCCAACCATTACCACCTTGTCATGCCGAACATAGGGCTGAGGGAGGGCGAGGAGCAGTTCGCCCTGGCCTGTGCCGTCCCGGCTGGCGAGGAAGGCGTGAAGTACGTGTGTCAGTATAACTTCTATAGCGCCTTCAGGCTCTCGGCCAAGCCGGAGGAAGTGCCTAACTGGCCTTACGGGTTCAGGGAGACTTGCGCGATAATATTTGATGACGTGTTCGTGCCCTGGGATAGGGTCTTCCTCTGCGGCGAGGTCAAGTTCGTGGCCCCGTTGGTGAGCAGGTTCGCCAACATACACAGGATGGTGTGCGGGGGTTCCTGTAAGGCTGGCTTCATGGACGTGCTCATAGGTGCCATGGCCCTCATGGCCGATTACCTAGGCACCTCGCGCGCCCGGCACATCAGGGATTACCTCACCAGGGCCGTCGTCATGAGGAACGTGCTCTACGCCTGCGCCATAATGGCGGCTTCCAGGGGCTACGAGGATCCAGAGGGCTCCGGTTTCTACACGCCCGACGTGGTGTACGCGAACATGGCCAAGCTCCTCTCGGCCGAGTACTTCTACGAGGCCGTGAAGTTCGCCTGCGATATCGCTGGCGGCATGGTTGTCACGGCCCCCTCGCTCAGGGACTTGGATAACGCGGAGGTGGGCGAGAAGCTGAAGGGCTACCTAAAGGCCAAGGTACCGGCCGAGGACAGGCTGAAGTTGGCCAAGTTCATACAGTTCTGGCTCCTCCACGCCCCCGCCACCTGGCATGGCGCCGGGCCGCCTGAGTACGAGATGGTCTTCCTGCGCAGGGCCATAGATCTAGAGCCCTTCAAGGAGCTGGCTAGGAAACTGCTAGGTTAGGGACCCTGGCGCCCGTTACCTCATTTTTGTCAGAGCCACCATTCTCTCGTCACTTTAGCGAGTAGGGCGTCTATGAACTCCCCGCCAAGGGACGCACCTCGCGGGCGCTGGGTCGGGGGCTTGTAGGTACATGCGTACGTAAAGGTTTTTAATTTGCCTAGCTTCCTTTAAACCCCTGGAGCGAGAGGTGCCAGAAAAATGGCCTTTGCCATGCCAGGGGCTTACGATAGGGCCATAACTGTCTTCTCGCCGGAGGGCAGGCTATTCCAGGTCGAGTACGCGCAGGAGGCCGTGAATAAAGGCCGTACTATCATAGGCATAAGGTGTAAGGGAGGCGTGGTCCTGGGCGCGGAGGAAGAGCTGAGATCCAAGCTCCAGGACCCCACGTTTGAGTGGAAGCTCTACCAAGTGGATGAGCATATAGGCGTGGCGCTCGTGGGCCTCGGCCCAGATGCCCGTATCCTCATAGACCAGGCCCGTATCTACGCGCAGAGTAACAGGCTCCTCTACGACGAGCCCATAGACATAGAGGTCATCACCAAGCGCATCTGCGATATAAAGCAGCTCTACACCCAGCACGCTGGCGTGAGGCCCTTCGGTGTCTCACTCATAATAGGTGGCGTGGACAAGACCGGGCCTAAGGTCTTCATCACCTACCCCGGCGGCTCCTACTATTCTTACAAGGCCGTGGCTGTGGGCCGTGGTCGCGAGGTAGCCGAGTCCATCCTGACCAAGGAGTACAGAGAGGACATGACGCTCGAGGAAGCTATTACCCTGGCCGTGAAATGCCTGCTCAGGTCGGCTGAGGCCAGGGGGGACACAGCCAGAATAAGGATAGCCGTGATACCCATTGACACGAAAAAATACCGGCTCCTGAGCGATGAGGAAGTCCAGAAGTATGTGGAGAAGGTGAGCGGGTCCTGAGGGAGAGGCGCGCTGGGGCGGTCGTGGGAGCATGAGGAAATACACCGTCGTCAGGCTCTCTAGGGCCGGCGAGAAATTCGAGGTCGTGGTGAACCCGGATAAGGCCTTCGAATTCAAGACGGGGAAGGAAGTGCCCTTAGATGAAGTAGTTGCCATGGATATGGTCTACACGGATTGGAAGAAAGGCCTTAGGGCCTCTAGGGAAGCGCTCCTCAAGGCCTTCGGCACCGATGATGTGAGGAAGGCCATAGAGATCATCTTAAAGCAAGGCGAGCTCCTCCTGACGGCTGAGCAGAGGAAGAAGCTCATAGAGGAGAAGAAGCGCCAGATAATAACCTTCATCTCCCGGAATTGCGTGGACCCGAGGACGAAATTGCCCCACCCGCCCACGCGGATAGAGCAGGCCCTAGAGCAAGTGGGCTTCCCCATAGACCCGTTCAGGGACGCCGAGGAACAAGCACGGGAGGCCATAGAGCGCCTGAAGGCCGTGCTGCCGATAAGCATGGAGGTCTTCGTGGTGAAGGCCATCGTACCGCCCGAGCACGTGGGCCGCTGCTACGGCGTGGTGAAGAATTACGGCAAGATACTGCGCGAGGAATGGGCTTCCGATGGCTCTTGGAAGGTGGAAGTGGAAATGCCCGCTGGCCTCTATGGCCCCTTCCTCGAGAAAATGGGCGAGCTGACCAGGGGGACGGCCATAATAAGCTTGGTGGAGGGACGGACTTGACCCTCTTCTTCAACAGGCGCGATTTGGTAGTGCCAGGCGACCTCCTGGCCGAGGGCGATTACGAGGCCGGCAGTAACGTGTATAAGGATGGCAGTAGGCTTTACGCCACGAGGGTAGGCCTCCTAGAGGTAGAGGATAATAAAATAAGCGTGATAGCCTTGAACTCGTTTTACGTGCCCAAGCCGGGCGACTTAGTGATAGGCGATATCGTGGATGTGGGTGTGGGGAGCTGGGCTGTGGACATAAGGGCGCCCCGCCTGGCCGTCCTCAGGGCCGTGGATGCCTTTAACCGCCCCTTCAGGCCCGACAGGGACGAGCTCATGCGTTTCCTGACCGTGGGGGATACCATAATAGCGAAGGTCAAGGCCTACGACAGGACGCGTAACCCCATGCTTACCTTGGGCGAGCCCGGCTTGGGCAAGATCACTTCCGGCCGCCTGGTCCGTATCACGCCCTCTAAGGTGCCCAGGCTGATAGGCAAGAAGGGCTCCATGATAAGCATGCTCAAACGCGAGACGGGGTGCCAGATAGTGATAGGCATGAACGGTGTGGTATTGGTCAGGTGCAAGCGCCCCGAGGACGAGGAGCTATTAGTAGAGGCCATAGAGAAGATAGAGCGCGAGTCACACGTGGAGGGCCTCACGGACCGGGTGGCCAGGATGATAAGGAGGAGGAAAGGCCTTGCAGCATGAGAGGCCTAAGCTCATAGATGATGAGGGAAGGCGCGTGGACGGGCGTGGTCCAACGGACCTGAGGCCCATCCACATAGAGGTAGACGTGCTCGCGAACGCGGATGGCTCTGCTTATGTAGAGCAAGGCGGTACCAAGGTCTTAGCAGCTGTTTACGGCCCGAAGGAGATACACCCAAGGCACCTGGGCTTGCCTGATAGGGCCGTGCTGAGGTGCCGTTATCACATGGCTCCCTTCAGCGTCGAGCAGCGCAAATCGCCAGCCCCCAGCAGGCGCGAGATAGAGATATCTAAGGTCGTGAGGGAAGCGCTAGAGCCGGCCCTCTTCTTAGAGCATTATCCCAGGACGGCTATAGACGTCTTCGTGGAGGTGCTGCAGGCAGATGGCGGCACGCGCTGCGCCAGCATAACGGCTGCCTCCCTCGCCCTGGCCGACGCGGGCATACCCATGCGCGATCTAGTGGCCGCCTGCGCTGCTGGCAAGGTAGACGGCATCTTGGTCCTCGACCTCTGCGACTCAGAGGACAAGTACGGCGAGGCCGACGTGCCTTTCGCCATGATGCCCGGCCTGGGCCGGATAACGCTCCTCCAAATGGATGGCATGCTCACGCCGGAGGAGCTAAAGGAGTGCATCAGGTTAGCCATGGAGGGCTGCCGGAAGATATACAATATGCAGAAGGAGGCCCTTAGAGAACGCTTCGTGAGGATAAGGCGCGAAGTTGAGGCCGCCGAAGCAGGAGAGGGAGGTGGCCAAGCTTGAGGTGGATGGCGAAGGAACCCGTGATATCTAAGATGAAGAAGAAGCGCATAATACAGCTCATCTCTCAAGGCAAGCGCATAGACGGGCGCGGTAAGCTGGACTACCGCGAGGTGAAAGTGGAGAAGGGCATCATAAAGACAGCTGAGGGCTCCGCTATGGTCTGCTTAGGCCAGACAGAGGTGGTCGTGGGCGTTAAGGTGGGCCTGAACACGCCTTACCCCGACACGCCCAACGAGGGCATCTTGACCGTGAACGCCGAGCTCGTCCCGCTCGCCAGCCCCACCTTCGAGCCCGGGCCACCCGATGAGAGGGCCATAGAGCTGGCCCGCGTGGTGGACAGGGGCATAAGGTCTTCAAGGGCCATACCGCTCGATAAGCTCTGTATAATCCCGGGCAGGAGGGTCTACATCATCTTCGTGGATATCTACGTCCTGAACCACGATGGCAACCTCGTGGATGCCTCCGCCCTCGCGGCCCTAGCTGCCCTCTCGGATACCAAGCTCTTCGGCTACCAGATAACAGAGGACGAGCGCGTAGTCTTGGATAGGAGCGTGATGTCGCCCCTTCAGCTCCAGAACTACCCCGTGGCCGTGACGGTGGCCAATATAGAGGGCGAGCTGGTGGTAGACCCCTGCCTGGACGAGGAGTTGGCCATGGATGCTAAGCTCACCATAACTGTTGATAAGGACGGCCTCATATGCGCCATGCAGAAGAGCGGCCCAGGTTCCTTCACGCCCGAGCAGGTCATGGAGGCAATAGATATAGCTAGGGAGAAGGCGGCAGAGCTGAGGGCCAAGGTGGTGGGGTGAGAGCGGATGGGCAGGACGCGTAAGGTAGGTCCCGCTGGCTCCTTCGGGCCTAGGTATGGCGCCTCGCTCAGGAAGAGGTGGGCCCGCGTGGTCATGGCCATGAGGGCGCCTCACAGGTGCCCTAGGTGCCAGACGAAAGCCGTTAAGCGCGTGGCGGTTGGCATCTGGCGTTGCCGCAAGTGCGGTTTAGTGTTCGCTGGGGGCGCTTATGTGCCCTACACCAAGACGGGTGATGTAGCTAGGAGGGCCGCCGTGCCGCCGAGGCCGAGATGACATGGGGGCCATAATGATAACTATGTCCAGGCGCCCCACGCGCATCATAAGGACTTTTTGTAATGAACTCGCGGCTACCCTCCCCGGCGCCATCCGTGTGAACAGGGGCAAGATGAGCTTCGAGGACATAGCGGAGAAAGCCTGGGAGCTCGGGGCCGATAGGGTCATATTGGTCAACCGTTGGAAGGGCAATCCCGGCAAGATATGCTTATTTAAGGTCGGGGAAGAAGGCCTAGAGCCTTTCCCGCCTCTCATCTATATTTACGGAATAAAGCTGCGCCGTGAGATGGGCGTCCGCTTGGGCAAGGTAAGGAGCTTAGCCGTGGTGGCCCGGCCCGAGAGGACGAGGCTCGGGAGGGCGTTGGCTGAGTTCCTAAGCGTGCCCTTCCTCGGGCCCGGAGAAGCACATGAGGCCGCCTCCGAGCCGGACGTGTTGCTCAAGATAAAACCAGATGTGGAGTGCTATGCCGTGATGAGCTTCTTCAGGGCCTCCGACGGGCGCGAGGTAGGGCCTAGGATAAGGGTCAGGCACCTGATATGGGAGTTGGAGTGAGCATGACCGGGGCGGCGGGCGCGCACGAGCTCGTCCTAAGAGTGCCCCTGCCCGACCCGCGCCTGGCGGAGGCCGCCCTCAGGGCATTAAAGCCTGAGGCCGAGAAGCCTGCCACGGGCAGGTTTAGGGCTGAGGTGAGGCTCGAGGGCGAGGTGTTGGTGGTGCACATCGAGGCTAAGGATACATCAGCCCTCAGGGCAGCTCTCAACTCGTTTGTTAGCTGGATCCAGGCCCTCACGGATGCCTGCTTAACCCTATCGCGTTCTTGAGCTCAAGCCTTTTATCGCGCTCCCCCGGCACACCTAGTGATGGCCCATGAGCGAGGAAGCTGCCCTGCCGCCTAAGGTCCAGCAGAGGCTCTTGCTCTTCCAACAACTCCAACAGCAACTCCAGGCCATATTAGCTAGGAAACAGCAAGTCCAGCTAGAGCTCATGGAGGTCGAGAACGCCCTGAAGGAGCTAGAGAAGGTAGGCGATGACACGCCCATCTACAAGTCCGTGGGCTCCTTGCTCATAAGGGCCGAGAAGGCCAAGGTCGTCCAGGAGCTCGAGGACCGCAAGACATTCTTGAGCTTGAGGCTCGAGCAGCTCGAGAGGGAGGAGAAGAGGGCTAAGGAACAGCTTGAGGAGCTCAGGTCTAAGCTCAGGAGGGACCTCGGCTCCCCCGCCGGGGCTGGTGCCTGATGGCTAAGGCATCTGGTCGCGATGTAGTCGAGATAGGCTTGCCCCGCCTCTCCGACGAGCAGGTAGTAAAGGTAGTCGAGGCCGCCGAGAGGGCCGCCAGGGAATACGTGCTCTCCGTGCTCCCGGCTAAGAAGGCCTATGATATAGGCATCAGCGTGCAGGCCGAGGGTGAGGTGCCGCTCACTATAACGGTCGACATAGAGCTCCGGGTGGCTTCCTCCGCCAGGGTTGACCCGGATGAGTTGGCCAAGGAGGCAGCTAAAAAGGCCCTGGAGGCCGCTGAGGCCAAGCTGAGGGAGCTGGCACTTGTGGGGCGAGGAGCTTAAGGCCCTGCTGGAGCGCGCCCGGCCGGGGAAGGCGCTAGTCCTCTGCCATCACAACGCGGACCCGGATGCTGCTTGCTCGGCTCTGGCCCTGGCTGAGCTGCTTGAGGCCCTCGTGCCGGGCGTAGCGGTTAAGTGCTTCGCGGCCCAGGGGGTCAGTAAGGTCTCCAAGCGCGTGTTGGAATACCTGGGCTTCTCTTTCTCTGATCATGCTGACCCGGGCTGGGCCGACGTGCTCTTCATGGTAGACACGAACAACACGGAGCAGCTCGAGGAGCTGAAGGAGGCCGTTGAGGCCAGGGCAGCTGAGGTCCCGCTCGTCGTGATAGACCACCACGCTAGGCACCCCAGCACCGAGCGCCTGGCGGCCCTCTACCTCGTGGATGATAAGGCATCCTCGACCTGCGAGCTCATTCTACGACTCTACGAGGACTTAGGCCTCGAGCTTAGCCCTAGGGCCGCGAAAGCGCTCTTCCTGGGCATCGCCTACGACACCAGGCACCTCGTGTTCGCGGGGGCCGATACCTTTCTCGCCGTGGCCAAGCTCGTAAGGGCTGGCGCCAGGCCGAGGGAACTCTTCCCGCTCCTCTCCACCGAGATGGATTACTCGGAGCGCGTGGCCAGGCTGAAGGCCTGCATGAGGGCCAGGGTTTACAAGTTTGGCGAGTGGCTCGTGGCCCTCTCACACGTGAGCGCTTTCCAGGCATCTGCTGCCAGGGCGCTCTTAAGCCTCGGCGCCCACTTGGCCATAGTAGCTGGCGAGAGGGAAGGGCGCCTCAGGGTGAGCATGAGGGCTACGGAGGAATTCGCGTCCAGGACCGGCGTCCACCTGGGCCGTGACCTCGCCAGGCCCCTGGGTGAGCTGATAAACGGCATGGGAGGCGGCCACGCTCTATCTGCTGGCGCTAACGGCGAAGGCAGCGTGGAAGAGGCCATAGAAGCCTGCCTGGCTCTCTTGGTCAAGCGGCTGGGCGTGAAGGGAAAGGAATTAAAGTAGGCAGGCCCTCGCCTACCGAAGGCAGATGCCGATCATAAAGGTAGAGGACCTGAGCTTCACTTACAGGGGGGCCAAGAGGCCAGCTCTAGACCACGTGGATCTCTCGGTAGAGCGCGGCGAGTTCGTCATCCTCACCGGCCCCTCCGGCTGTGGGAAGACCACGTTATGCCGCTGCCTGAACGGCCTCATACCGCACTTCTATCCCGGCGAGTTCAGTGGGCGCGTGGTGGTAGCTGGCCTGGACACGAGGGAACACGAGATATGGGAGCTCGCCCAGCACGTGGGCCTCGTCTTCCAGAACCCGGAGAACCAGCTCTTCTGCCTCACGGTTGAGGCAGACGTGGCCTTCGGGCCTGAGAATCTCGGTCTCCCCAGGGAGGAGATCAGGCGCCGCGTGGACTGGGCGCTACGCGTGACGGGCATGTGGGAACTCAGGCACAGAGCTCCCCACGAGCTCTCGGGAGGTCAGCAGCAGAGAGCGGCTATAGCGGCCGTCTTAGCCATGGAGCCTGAGGTGTTGGTGTTAGACGAGCCCACTTCCTTTCTCGACCCGGCTGGAGCAGCCGATATATTAGCCCTATTGGCTGAGCTGAACCGCTCGCATGGCATAACGGTCCTGCTCGTGGAGCACAGGCTCGATATGGCCTCCGCTTACGCGGACCGCGTGGTGGTGATGGACAGAGGGCGCGTGGCCTTAGACGGGCCGCCCGATGAAGTGCTCACGTCCCCTAAAGCCGCGGAGTTAGGCATAGGCATCCCGAAGGTCGTGAGGCTCTACGAGCTATTGGCCGAGGCCAGCCTGAAGCTGCCCAAGGTCCCCCTCTCGCCCGCTGAGGCAGCCGAGATGATAGTGGGGGTGGCGAAGGCTTGCCGATAGAGGTCAGGGATGTCTGGTTCGTCTACCCTAACGGCGTGGAGGCCCTCAGGGGTGTATCGCTCACCATACGCGAGGGGGAGTTCGTGGTCATCATGGGCCCCAACGGCGCTGGCAAGACCACGCTCGTGAAGACTCTCAACGGCCTGCTGAAGCCCACGAGGGGCCAGGTGCTCGTAGACGGCGTGGACACGCGCAAGGCCACGGTGGCGGAGCTTGCCCGCAAGGTCGGCCTAGTATTCCAGAACCCCGACCACCAGCTCTTCTGCGAGACGGTCGAGGAGGAAATAGCCTTCGCGCTCAGGAACTTCGGCTTCCCGGAAGAGGAAATAGAGAAGCGCGTGGATTGGGCCTTGAAGACCTTCAAGCTAGAAGAATACAGGGATGTATCACCCCTGGCCCTAAGCGGTGGCGAGAAGAAGCGCGTGGCCCTGGCGTCTGTCCTAGTGTGGGGCCCGAAATACCTGATCCTAGACGAGCCCACACTCGGCCAAGACCACGCGCAGAAGGAGAAGCTCAGGGAACTCATCTCAGGCCTGCTGGGGCAGAGGTCTGTGGTGATGGTAACGCATGATATAGAGTTCGTGGTGGATTTTAAGCCCAGGCCACGGGTCGTCCTCCTGGCCAGAGGGAAAGCCATAGCGAATGGGAAGGCCGAGGAGATACTGACGGACCCGCGGCTGTTGGCCGAGGCCTGCCTCATAAGGCCCCAGGTCCCGGAGGTTCTCGACCGCCTGCGCTCCCTGGGCCTGGGCGTTAAGACGGATGTGCTTGACGTGGCCGAGGCCAGGGACATAATACTGTCAGCGCTGGGGGGCTTGAGATGAGCGGTCTCCTCGAGGGCCTGGCCTTCCAGAGGCGCGATTCACCTCTGCACAGGCTGGACCCGCGCGTCAAGCTCGCTTACGCGGTCGCCATGATGGTGATGGCGGGCGTCCATTACGCCATGTTGCCTCTCCTGGCTCTCTTAGCCGCCCAGCTTCCCCTGGCCCTGCTAGGCAAGGTAGGCCGGCCTTGGGCTAAGACGCTCAGGGCTAGCGCCCCGTTGGTCATCCTCATCTTGGGCACCAACTTGCTCGTTACTTGGTTCTATGGCACCTTAGATATCTATGCGTTAGAGAAGATACTGGCCTTAGCTGTCCGCTTCCTCGTCTTCGTGGCCAGCTTCTCCATCTTCACGCTCACCACATCGCCTGACGACCTCAGCCTCGCGCTAGAGCAGATGGGCGTCCCATACAGCCTCTGCTTCATGTTCCGCGCGGCCCTTAGGTTCACGCCCGTGATGGCCAGGGAGGCCAGGATAACCATGGATGCTCAGAGGGCCAGGGGCTTGGAGCTAGATAAAGGCGGCCTGTTAGCCCGGGCGAAGC
>CAZWYW010000027.1:0-16561 GCA_964638535.1 uncultured Candidatus Bathyarchaeia archaeon
GTCATACGCCCGTCCTCGCCCACGATCGTTATCACGGACAGGCCGTGGCGGGCCACGAAGCGCACGTCCTCCTTATCGCCGTAGGTGCATATCATGACCACGCCCGTGCCGAACTCGGGGTCAACCATATCGTCCGCGAAGATACGCACCCTGCGGCCCACGAGGGGTACCACTAACTCGCGGCCCACGTAAGCCCGGTACCGCTCATCCTCCGGGTGGACGGCAGCCGCCACGCAAGCTGGTATGAGCTCGGGCCTGGTGGTAGCTATGGTTAGGTAACGGCCTCCCTCGCCCGCCAGCTTGAAGCGCACGTAGTAAAGCTTGTCCGTTCGCGTCTCGTATTCCACTTCCGCGTCGGCTATGGCTGTGCCACAGCGGGGACACCAGTTCACCGGGTGCTGAGCCCTGTAGATGTAGCCCTTGCGGTAGAGGATCACGAAGGATAGTTGAGTGCGACGCCAGTAATCCGGGTCCATGGTCTTATACTCAAGCGACCAGTCTATGGAGTAACCTAAGCGTTTTATGGCCTCTTTCATAGCCTTGATGTTCTCCTCCACGAACTCCACGCAGAGGCGCCTGAACTCATCCGGCGGCACCTGTGTCTTCGTTATACCGTGCTTCTGCTCTACGCGCACCTCAGTGGGTAGGCCGTGGCAATCCCAGCCCTGGGGGAAATGCACGTTGTAACCCCTCATACGCTTGTAGCGGGCTACCACGTCGAAGTAGGTCCAGTTCAGCACGTTACCCATGTGGAACTCGCCCGATGGGTAGGGCGGCGGCGTGTCTATGGCGAACACGGGCCTCTCGCGGTCCTCCCAGTCGAAACGGTAAATGCCCTCGCGTTCCCAGAACTCCTGCCACTTGGGCTCCACGGCCTTTGGGTTGTAATCCTTGGGCAACACGGCTCGCTCGCGCATGACCGCTCACCCATGGGTGTGCTATGGCTTTAAGCTTGGCTTAGGCCAATCCGGTTTGACCCGGTGGCTTAAAAAGGCGGCCCCACTTAGCCGCCAGCGGAAAGCTTAAGGGAGCTTCCTGGCCCAGCTCTGGCTCGGGACCCAGGCATGTTCGCGTCCCTGTTCTTCACCACCGGGCTCTGGGCCAGCTACGTCCTCGACCTGGCATATGCCGCCAAGGTGATAAGGTCGGTTAGCCCGCGCTTCAGGCTGTCGCCCCGCGTCTGGCTTCCGCTTCTGGCTTTCCTGACCTTAGCTGGCTACGGGCACGGCTGCACCACCCTCCTGACGCCAGCACATATCTATGCCATCAATTTCCTATCCGCCAGGGCTATCGCCTTCCTCCTGACGGCTGGCGTAGCGCACTACGTTGCTAAGCAACTCGCCAGGAGGCCCGGCATCGGCCTCAAGGATCTCTTGACCGGCCTAAGGGCCAATAGAGAGGCCAGGAGGCGTTTTATCAGGAGAGCGGCCCTGAAGTTTGCGGTCACCCTTGTCCTCGTGGTCCTGGTGCTCACCGTCCCCGTGGGCGTCCCGCTCATCGGGCGAGCAGTGGATTACGCCCGTGCTACCTACATGCGCGGCGCCTTTAGGGCCATGGCGGTTGGCGATGCGAGCTTGTTCCCCGAGATAGACCCGAGTCAACTGAGGGTGACGACGAGCGCTATCGCGCGTTCTATAGCCGAGATGAAGAAGACCAGCGCTGCCTCCTGGGTGACGAGCGTCCACTTGGGCTTCTACGAGGGCGAACTTTGTTGGATAGCTACCGTCAGCGAGCCGCCCATGTTCGGCTCCATGTTGGTCGGCTCCAGCAACAGGCTTAGGGAGGTCATAGTAGTGCCCGTCACGGACGCTACTGGCGAGAGGGCGCGGGTGGCGCCGCTTGACGCTGCCTACGGCGAAGGGCTGTGGTTCGACAGGGATATCCGTGTCCACGCCCAGGACCTCTTCCCGACCCGCACCTTCAGCCGCGCTTACCTGACCTGGAGCCCGGAGCATAAGAGGCTCGTGTACGTCACGACCAGCTACTACGAGGTGCCCTTCGGCCCCCTCAAGGACCCCATGGTGCATGTCTGGGACCCGAGGACGGGCGCCCTGCTGGCCTCCTACAGGCCGGAGGAAGCGCCAGATTGGATAATACAGCGTTGGGATGAGCGCTGGCTCGAGCTGGCCGGCTCCGCCTTCGGCGAGTTCCGCTGGACAGCCGAGAACGACCTGAACTTCTGGAACGGCCTGCCCTACTGCAGCGATCGCTCAGCTGAGCCAGCCGAGCCGGAGGGCCTGCGTTACCAGATGTGGCCGAACGGCGAGCTGGTGGGCGTCTACCTCTTCAGGAACAAGCGTAACCCGAGCCTCTTGGAGTTCGCGATAATAGCCCGCAGGGGCGGCGTCTACCTCTATAGCCTAGACCACCTGGCCCTCATATCGCCTGATGAGGCCAAGAGGGTCGCTAAGGCCGGCCTCCCGGCCCTGCCCAGCGGCAGCTACGCTACTCCCCTCGCGCTCCTCTACAGGATAGGGGACGAGCTCTACTATCACATCCCCATCTTCATTTACCAAGAGGGCCATTACACGCCCGCATACTTCGCGCTCGTGAGGGCCACGGACAGGTGGTGCGTGAGGGTGAGCTGCGCTGAGGTTGGGGGCCTCAGGGAAGCAATCTCGGCCGCCTACGCTCAGGTCGGCCACAAGCCCGTAGAGCATGTCCAGATAAGCGGGACGCTAATAGGCCGCTATGAGTACGTGGAGAACGGGAACACACGCATCTGGCTCGAGATAAAGCTCGAGAACGGCACTGTGGTACATGTCCTGGCCAAGGTAGAGCTCTTGGAGCCAGAGGACGTCTACCTGCTATTATCCAAGGAGCTCGGGGACCCGATAACGGTGCTCGTAGACACCGACATGGTAGTCGTGGACGTGCTAAAAGTGAGCGATACCCCGCCTTGTCTCCATAATTTGCCATCCCCCCTCCCCTTACGTCCATTTCATGCCACAAGTGCAAATTTATTACCCCCACACGAGCCGATACTGCCGAGCCGGCAGGGCCCGCCTTCTCACACCCCCCGAGGGCCTGCCTGTGGCTCCCGCCTGTGATGGGGGCGCGGTCGGGCGGGCGACAGGCCATGACGGCTGCCGTGGGGTCCTGAGGGCCTGCTGGCCCAAGGGGCTCCGTGATGAGCTGCCCACCTTATTAAAGCGCTTTACCGGCTTGAGCTAGCCTGGTGAGGGCAAGCCTTTATGAGCGATGGGGGCAGGAAGACACGAGGTAGGAGGGTCGTGAGGGTCCAGCCTGCTCTTGGCCATTAAGTCCCTGCTCTCCTACCGCCCGGTCAGGCGAGATGACAGAGCTGCCTATTGGCGTTCTATGTTTGTGCGGTTAGCCAGAGCTAAGCTGACGCCCCTCCAGAAGCTTCTGCTTTTAGAGGCCCATGAGAGGGAAGGTGATGGCCTCACGCTCACGGGCTTGGCGAAGGCGATAGCTACCTCAAGAGGTCTCCCGCTCTCGACTGTGAAATGGAACTTGGCTAAGTTAAGGGAGCTAGGATTGATAACCGGAGGTCAGGGGCGAGCTCGTAAGCCCTATGCCCTAACAGAAGCCGGGAGGGCGTTGGCCGACGCGTTAGCGGAGCATCACTTGCATACCACAACCTGAGCTGTGATGAGGGAAAAAATGTAGGGGGGCGGGCCGCCTGGCGCCGGCTAGCTCAGCCGCCGACGATCTTCTTGGCCGCTATGACGATGTCCTCTTCCTTGACCGTCTTGCGACCGGCGTGCTGGGCGTAGTCCAGGGCCTCCCTGGCTATGCGGAGGCCGACCTCCTCTAGCACCTCGGCTAGCTTGCGAGCAGCAGCGTGGCTGACTCTCTCGGCACCGGCACGCTTGCAGATCCTCCAGGCAGCAGCCCGTGAAAGCTCCGTCCTAGGCATTCCCATGCCCTCCGCATTAAGACCTGTATTTCAAAGGGTATTTAACTTTTTTGGTCGTGCGTGAATATGCCCTGCTATTTCACAGTCACACCACAGCATGCTGCATGATGGAATTTAACATGCACTATCATCTGTGTGCAGGCCCCGGCTTTATAACATGCCGACACGGTTGGCCATAACACGGTTAGGAGCCGACCCCCGCTCCCCGGCAGGGTTTTTATAGGGGGCCAATCCCCGCGGCAGGCGGCCCCGTAAGGGATAAAAGGCAGGGCGGCCGCTGCCCTACTGCCAGGGGATGGGCTTGGGCAAAGTGAGGACGAAGCTAGTGAAGAGGTTGGCCGAGGAGCTGGTGACCACTTACCCGGGCAAGTTCACGGCCGATTACGAGCACAATAAGAGGGCCGTGGATATGCTGGTCGAAGGCATTTCCAAGCGATTGAGGAATAAGGTGGCCGGTTATATAACGCACCTGATAGCTAGGGGCCTAGTCCAGGTCGGTAGTGAGGAGGCCTCTGAGTAGGGCTTTTAAGTTCGTGCACCCATTTCCTCCCTGGGAAGAGGCAGATATGGAACTGATAGGGCTGACCAACAGAGGGTGGGCTCTCAGGTACTTGAGGGAGGCCAGAGCAGAGCTTAGACTAGCACGCGAGGAGCCAAGGCTATCGCTCATGTTCTCGCTCGAGGCCGCCAGGAAAGCGCAGGCCTGCATCTACCACTGCCTGGGCAACGCAGATGGCCTAGAGATGTTGGTGCTGGACGTCATGATGCAGGAGAAGCTTCCAAAGGACAAGGTGATGCGCTTGTTGTTAGCCGTGGAGAAATTGGTGCAGGCGGCCTCAGAGGCAGAAGACGCGAGACAGGCTTACCAGCTGGCATCTAAGGCCGTTGAGCTGGCCTCCCGGGTCGTTAAGGGCGTCCTGGGGGAGGAAGCTGAATGAGCTCTGGCTCCTCGCCCATCATGGTCATAGACGGCCCCATAAAACTCACGATAGCCCTCGTGGATATAGAGAGCGTCTATCACCACGAGGAGGTCATACCCAGCCTGCTCGAGGAGCTGACCCGGGAAATAGAACGCGATGGCTTCCTCAAGCACCCGGTCATATTAGATGGCGAGACGTTCGTGGTGCTAGACGGGACGCACAGGATAGAGGCCCTGAAGTCCCTCAAGTGTCGGCTCGTGCCGGCCTGCCTAGTGGATTATTCCCACCCCGGTATAACTCTGGGCTGTTGGTACAGGACCCTCCGGGGCGTGTCTTCCTTGCAAGAGCTGCTGAGGCAACTGAGGCGCAGGACGGGCCTGGCAATAAAGATGTGCGCCCCATTAAGACCCGAGGAGGTAGGAAAACCTCCCACGGCCCTGGCCCTGACGGACGGCAAGTCATATGCTAGGGCGGTCGCCGACTTCCGGGACAAGTGGGACGCCTGGGCCCTGGTGAGGAAAGTAGAGAAAGCCCTGACATCGCTAGGCATTGAGATAGGCTTCGAGACGGAGAAGGACGCTATGCGTAAGTTAACGCGCGGTGAGGCAGATGTAGTGCTCATGACGCCCAGGATCACAAAAGATGATGTGGTGAGGATTGCTAAATCAAAGCGCGTCCTACCTTATAAGGCCACGAGGCACGTCATCCCGGCTAGGCCCCTGTTCCTCAATATACCGCTCGAAGCCCTCAGGAGCGAGAAGCCCTTAGAGGAACTCGAAGAAGAGCTCAGGCGTATGCTGGCCTCTAGGCGAGTGAGGCGTTACCCGCCCGGCAGCGTGATAGAGGGGCGCCGCTACGAGGAAGAGGTCTATGTCTTAGAGTAGCTGGCCTTGAAGGTGAAGGTTTGCTTTATAGGAGCTTTAAGCTGGCTGGCAGGGAAAGACGAGGTATCCCTTGAGCTCAAGGAGGGCTCCGATGTCTTAACAGCCCTGAGGGAGCTCTGTGAGCGTTGTCCCCACCTCTCGCAGGCCTTGTTCGACGCCGACACGGGGGACCCGAGGACCAATTTCTTAGTACTCCTGAACGGGAGAGACATAGATGTCCTCGGTGGCCTCTCGGCTGTCTTGAAGGACGGCGACGTATTGACCTTGATCCCCCTGATGAGGCTTTAAGGAAGCCGGATCTAACGCCCTCAGAACACAATTTCTTCCTCGCCCAGCTTCTTCAGTATCCTGGCCCTCACCTTTATGGCTGGTATGGCTTCTGGCCCGATTTCCTCTGTCCTGCGCTTGACGGTCTCGCCACAGATGCCGCCCGGAAGCAAGCGTCTCTTCACGCACATAGCGAAAGCGCAGTTCGCTATATCGCACTCGTCGTTGGCCCAGCGGCACCAGAACTTATCGCCTCTTCTCACTAGCGCCTTCTTAGCACATCTGAAGAACCTGCACAAGGGGGTACAGCGCTTTGGGGCGGACAACGCGGGCACAACCCCACCGCGCCGCCGATGGATAAAGCCCAGCATCTTATAAGGCTTTCTCGCCCGCTAACTTGGGCCAGATGAGGGCCGCCACGAGGATGAGGCTTACCACGATGGCCACGGCGATGGATAGCATGAGGGCTGGGACGCTCGCTAACGTGCCGAATAACACCACCTGATCGGCTAACCTGATATCCAACCTCGTGGGGCCGGCGAGGCTCAAGGTCCTCATGGCTAGCTCCTTGTCCCCGTGGAGCACGATGACCTTATAGGTCCCCTCTGTCAGCCCGTTGAATTCGGCTGTCCCATCGCGCCCGGTGGTGACCTCCGCCAAGGTGTTCCTCTTCTCGTCCACCAGCCTAACATGCACACCCTTAACCGGCCGCCCAAGCGCGTCTTGGACCAGCACCCGCAGGCTTAAGTTGAGGGCGCCACAGACCAGCGAGCACCAAGTATTGTTCTCCTGCACGGAGGCCTCTGTCTCAGCTAGGAGGCGCGTTTCCCTCAGCGCCCTGAGCTTACACTTGCCGAAGGGGACCGTTAAGATGGCCAGCCCCCGCGAGTCCACTCGGGCGGTGCCCACGAGCTCGCCGGTGCCCCAATCCCAGGCCTCCACCTTAGCGCCCTCGACAGGCCTCATCTGCCCGTCCACTACGCTGACCTTGAGGACCAACATGGGGCACGTCAAGTTGACCGTGGTCGTGCCGTTCAAGGCCCGCAGGCGAGCTATATCGAAGGGCTTGGGCAGGCCGTGCCTGTACGCCTTTATGACGTAAGAGCAGTTCATTAAGGCGTGTTTTAGGGTACAGGTGCCCGAGAGATCGGTGGTCAGCGCCCTCGTGAAGGTGGTTGTATTGCCCTGGCGGTTCGTGTAAGAGCCTGTTATCTCGACCTTGACGTTCACCAGCGGCGTGCCGTCCTGGCGCACTGCCCTCACGTGTAATCCACAGACGGAACACCGTATCGGGCCTAAGGTCATGTTGCCGGCTACCTGCACGCTCTCGAGGGCACCTACTATCGCGTCCATCCAGGAGACCTCTATGTCGCAGGTGGTGCCGTTAGGGACCTCTAGGGTAGCCCATCCCGTGGCATTTGTGGTCGCGCTGTCCAGCAAGGCACCGGTCGTGTTCCGGGCTTCTACCGTAGCGCCATCAAAGGGATTGCCCTCGAAATCCGCCACCTGCACCTGCAATCGCGCGATTGATTCACTTTCACCACTTTCCTGGGCCACGGCCTGTGGTAAGCAAGCCACGGTGGCCGAAGTGAGGAGGCAGAGGGCTAGCAGCACGAGCAGCGTGGTCTTAGCACGCAAGCTCCCACCTTGCCTTACGTGATGGCTGCTCCTTAAGAATTTTAGCGAGCCCGCCACTCCTTAACCGCATGACGTGGCCGTCTGGCCCGAGCGCCATCATGGCTAAGGCTGAGCTCAGGGCTGAGCTCGAGGAGCTAATCGGACGTGAAGGCGCTCTTAAGGCCAGGAGGGACCCTCACGCCAGGAGGAAGCCGAGGCCCTGCGGCCTGACCGTGCACCCCGGCAGGGGCTGCCCTAATGCTTGCCTCTACTGCTACGTGGGCGATATCCTTGGCACGAGCCCTTCTGAGCCCGAGCCCCTCCCTTTATCCGGCCCTGAATTGGCTTACGCCCTGGTCTCTAACCCCTACTTCGTGCCGGGGCACATGGGCACTTTCCTGGCCATGGGAGCTATCTGCGATCCTTTCCACCCTGCCTTGGCCGGAAAGACACTCGATATCCTAGATGCCGTGGCCCGCTACCTGGGAAACCCCACGCAGTTCTCGACCAAAATGGTCTTAGGGCCAGGGCTAGCGGCCGAGCTAGCAGCTAAGTGCCTCTCCCTCAGCCCGCTGATAACCATAGTAACACTCGAGAGAGCGAAGGAGCTTGAGCCGAGGGCGCCCCCGCCCGAGGAGCGCTTAAGGACTATAAGGGAGCTGAGGAAGGCCGGCCTGAAGCCTACGCTCTTCTTAAGACCCCTCATCCCGGGCCTGGTGGAACATGAGCTCGAGGAGCTCGTCTTTGAGGCCAGGAAAGCCGGGGCAGTAGGCGTAGTAGTGGGCACCTTACGGGTCTCAAAGGCCATACTCGCGCGTTTGAGGAAGCTGGGCCTGGATAAGGCCGTGAGGGCCAGGCTTAAGAGAGAGCCGCCGCTCAAGGGCTTGGTGGCCGTCTCCTGCCCTGACTTGAAGGAGGAAGCGCTCAAGATAGCCCGGGAGAAAGGCCTTCTGGCCTTTAAGGCCGCTTGCTGCGCTAATGCTTACTGTGCTGGTGTCCCCTGCGCTGACCTCTGTTGGCTGAGGGGCTTCTGCACGCACTGTCCCAATAACTGCCCGGAGAAGCTCCCGGAGGTAGATGAAGGTGAGGTCCTCTCGGCCCTTAAGGCTGTTTATGGCTTGGAAGCCACCGAGGCTGCCGTGGAGCCAGCTAAACTAGTCGTGTGGGTGAGGAAGAAGGCCGGTGTTCAGCGGGCGCTTGAGACCGCCCGTATCGCGCTCGAAGTAGCCACCCGGAGGCCCATCCTTTTTAAGCTGAGGAGGACATGAACGGGGTGCGCCGGGGCCATGGAGGTGTTGGCTCTCTACCAGGGCTGGTATGGCGAGAGGATAGCGGGGCATGTGGCTGAACAAGCACCGGATTGGACCGTCAGGGCCGTTGATATGGGCAAGGGCTTTCCCCGCCTGCCGGATGACGAGACGCTTGAGAGGTTAGCAGGGCTGGTGGCCGAGCGGGTGCCGAGTGATGCAATTGGCACCGATCTCATGCTCTTTCTGGCCGAAGAGACAGGTGCCTGCCTCCTGCTCCCCGAGCTGGCTTCTAGGCTAGACGTAAGGGCTGTGATATGCCCCGTGGATGATTATAGGCTAGTGCCCAGGGGCCTTGAGCGTCAGCTAACCGAGGAATTACACGAGTCAGGGGTGCTCTACGCCTTCCCCAGGCCTTTTTGCTCCCTCTCGGCTGGTCAAGGCCCAATAAGCTTATTTGCGGAGCGCTTCGGGAGGCCTTTAGTTGAGCTAGAACTGCTCGGCGATGTAGTCTCGGCCGTGAAAGTGCTGAGGGGCGCCCCCTGTGGCTCAACACACTACATGGCCCGCAGGCTAGTGGGCGCTAGAGCGGATGAGGCCCCGAGGCTAGCCGGCCTCTACGTGCAGATTTACCCTTGCCTGGCCTCGCACGTAGAAGATCCCGTGTTGGGCGAGGATATGATACATATCTCAGGTACTCTGGCGAAGGCAGCTGTCGAGAAAGCCCTGGCCAAAGCCTTAAAGCTCCGTCACAATTACGGGGAGGGAGAATAACATGCCATTCACGCCCCTCCACTACCCGTTTGCCTATATCATGCGTAAGGCCGGGAATAAAGCCCATTTAGACCTGGATATGGCGGGCTTGGTCATAGGCTCTTTCACGCCCGATTTGGAATGCCCATTTTTCATGATAGCTGGGCGCTTAGGGATTCTGCCGCCCCAGGCCCCCTACGTCCAGGCCCATAGGCTCGTGCTCCACAGCCTGCTGGGCTCTGTGACGCTTGGCTCCCTTATCTCCATGCTTGTGGTTATGGCGCTCTACACGATTTTTGAGCGCGATCTAATGGCCCTAGGCCGTTCCAAGCCCGGATTAGCAAACCTCTACGCCGCTTGCACCTTAGGTAACCTCTCGCATGTGTTAATAGACGCCGTTCATCACTCCTACAGCCCGCTTCTCTTTCCCTTCACGTCCGAGAACGTGAGCGCCCCTGTGCCACTCGGCGATTTGTGGCTCGGCAATCTGCTAGTCTACGCTTTCGTGCTGCTAGCCACCGCCCTCATCCTGGCCTACGAATGGCGTTCTGTTCGGGGCCGCCTGCTCTTGAGGCTCTTATTTGACGTCTGAGGAGGGTCAATTGAGGCTCGTAAGAGCCCTTCTGACCTGAAGAATTCTAAGAGCTTCTGGGCCGCGAGCCTAGAGGCAGTTTCCTGGGCTTCTACTGTCTGAGCGCCTATGTGGGGCGTGGCCACCACGTTCGGCAACTGGGCTAACTTAAGGCTCGTGCCCCTCGGGGGCTCTTCCTCAAAGACATCTAGGGCCGCAGCTGCTAGCTTGCCCTCCACCAGGGCCCTATAGAGAGCTTCCTCGTCTATTACCCCACCCCGCGAGGTGTTTATCAGGATAGCGCCCTCCTTCATCATGGCGATCTCGCGCTCCCCTATCATGTGCCTCGTCTGGGGCGTGAGGGGGACGTGGAGCGTGATGATGTCCGCGGCCCTCAAGAGCTCCTCCAGGCTCCCGACCAAGCGAGCGCCCGTCCTAGCCAGCACCTCCTCTATGCCCAGCGGCCTAGTGCGCCTATAGGCCAGTATGCGCATTCCCAGGGCACTGCATATCTCTGCTACTCTCTGCCCTATCCTGCCGAAGCCCACTATACCGAGTGTCTTGCCCTTCAACTCGAAGCCCATGAGCTCTTTCTTGGCCCAGCGCCCTTCCTTCATGCTCCTGTCAGCGTAGGGCAGGCGTCTGGCTAAGGAGAGCATGAGGGCGACCGTGAGTTCCGCCACGGCTTCTGTAGAAGCTTCCGGCGTGTTAAAGACGCGCACCCTGAGAGCCTTAGCTGCCCCTAAATCTATGTTGTCTAAGCCCACACCGGCACGGCACACAGCCCTCAGGCGGCCCCGGCCAGCTTCCAAGATTTCCCGCGTTACCTTAGTCCTCCCCCTTACTATCAGGGCGTCATAACGGCCCACTACGGCCAATAATTCCTCATGCGGGATACCGGGCCTATAATCAACTTTGACCCCGGCCGACCTTAAGGCCTCAACGCCAGATGGATGAAGTGGGTCCGTGATGAGCACTGCTGGCCTCAAGGCGCACACCGAGTTGGCTTAGCCCATGGGGCCTTATGTCCTTCGGGAGGCGCCACGTGGGCCCGGCTTATCCGCCAAAACGCCGTTGAAGTTTAGTTCAGCGCCCAAAACTCTTATATAGTCAGCGGTATCGTCATAATAATGACCCACATGGTTGGATGGCGGGCCTTAACAGCTTTATCCTTCCCGTGCGTCATCACGGTCCTCGTATCCAGAGCCATCGGGGCGATAGACCCGCCGCCTCCACTGCCTCCCCCGCTGACGACCGACATGTTACTCCTGATAGGAGGTTTGGGTATCGTAGCAGCCCTGGGAATAGCCTTCTATATCATTACTAAATCTCATGAAGCCGCCGGGAGGACAACGCGGCTAAGCTCCATGCCACTAGCACATGGGCCAGGAGAGGCCTCGCGTACCGCACCCCAGGTTCGGGTGACTGATGAGGAATTAGGACCTCGGCTCAGCCGGGAACAGCCTGATGTAGCATCGTTAGTGGACTTCCTCGTGCTCGCTAAAGCCGAGGGCCTAGCTTCTGTGCTGGGGGACGTGGAGAGCGCCGTGGGGGCCGGTGGGGGAGGCGCGGACTTCCTCATCCGCTACGCCCGCGAGCTCGCGTTGGACATAGAAGAGCTAATCCGCATTCGTAGGGAACTCGCGGCGGGCCTCATAACGGCCGATGAGCTCTACGCCAAGTTGAAAAACAAGTACGGCTGGGAGATGAGGCGCGCGGAGAGGGAACTCAAAGAGCTTTTAGAAGGCAAGAAACCGCGGGTGTTAGATGTGATACGGCATAGGCCCGTCATGGCTTTAGTCCTCGAGGTCGGCCGGGAGGCCACATAGAATACGGGGGAATTCTCAAGCTGTCCGAGCTCTACGCGGCTGTCAGGGCCAAAACGCCTATATTCCTGAAGCCAGAGGAGCTAACTACCGTTCTGGAGCTGTTAGAGGACTCAAGCTTGTGAGTTTAGGGAGAGCCGAGGACGGCGAGATAATGGTCGATTTCCACTTGGACCTCACGAACGACAAGAGGAAGGTATTAGAGCTGTTCTTGGGAACCGGCAAGCTGACCTTCTCAGGGGCGTTGGTGAAGACCGGATGGAAGGAGAGGCGGGTGCGCCAGGTCCTGCGTTCCCTCGAGATTGACGGCGTGTTAGCCTCGGTGCCCGGCGGCCTCACCGAAGAACCAACGTGATTCCTTAAGGAAAAGAAGCCTTAAACCCGGGTTTTTCTCTCGGAGATATCTTGCCCCCGTCAATTGCCGTCAAGCGCCTGGGCGTTGGCGGGGGCCACAGGACTTTATATCCTAGTCGTGCCTTGGGTAAGCGGGGCCTGCCTTGGCGAGCAAGAAGGACAAATACGAGCTGGTAAGCGAGCTGGCGAGGAGGAGGGGTTTCTTCTGGCCGGCCATCGAGATATATGGCGGTGTGGCCGGCTTCATCTGCTACGGCCCCCTGGGCGTGCTTCTCAAGGAGCGTATTGTGAAGAAGTTTAGGGACATATACGTGAAGCCCCTCCGGGCGCTTGAAATAGACTCGCCCATCATCATGCCCGGAAAGGTCTTCGAGGCCTCAGGGCACGTGGAGCACTTCAAGGAGCCCATGGTGGAGTGTCTCTCCTGCGGCCGGAAGTTCAGGGCAGATCACCTTCTTGAGGCCGTTGGCGTGAAGGACGCTGAGAAGCTGGGCCTTGAGGACCTGATGGCCGAGATGGCCGCGAGGGGTGTGAAGTGCCCGGAGTGCGGGGGCGAGCTGGGCAAGCCCAGTTACTTCACGACCATGTTCACCACCACCATAGGCCCCTACTCGGACGCGGTCGGCTATGGGCGGCCTGAGGCAGCCCAGGGCATCTTCGTGGAGTTCAGGCGTCTCTACGAGCAGGCCAGGAAGAAACTCCCCTTCGGCGTAGTCCAGATAGGGCGGGCGCTGAGGAACGAGATATCGCCACGGCAGGGGCCGATAAGGCTGAGGGAGTTCACTATCATAGATTACGAGTTCTTCTTTGACCCTGAGGACCCCGCGTGCCCTAGGCTGCCCGAGGTAGAAGACGAGGTCCTGAGGCTGGTGCCAGCCGAGGTGCGCCTGAAGGGCTCAGAGGAACCCCTTGAGCTCACGGTCAGAGAGGCGTTAGAGAAGGGCTACATAAAGATGGAGTGGATGGCCTACTTCATGGCCCTCGCCAAGCGCTTCTTAGAGAAGTTGGGAGTGCCAGGCGAGAAACAGCGCTTCATAGAGAAGTTGGATTGGGAGAGGGCCCACTACTCCGTCCAGGGCTATGACCAGGAGGTCTGGACGGAGCGCTGGGGCTGGGTAGAGGTCTCTGGCCACAACTACAGGACCGATTATGACCTGGGCAGGCACATGAAGTGGTCGGGCGTGGACCTCACGGCTTTCAAGGAGCTGGGGAAGCCGCGCGCGGTAATCGAGCTGGCCGTTAAGCCTAAGATTGAAGCCATAAAGCGCGACTTCGGGGAAAAAGCGCCGGAAGTCCTCAGGCTTCTGGCCGAGGCCGATAAAGAAGCACTAGCCAGAGGTCTCGAGGCCGATAAGCGCGTGAGGGTAGGCCCTTATGAGCTGACGGCCGAGCACCTAGCTGTCGTCAAAACGGAGAAAGTGGTTAAGGGCAAGCATGTGGTCCCACACGTGATAGAGCCTTCTTTCGGTCTCGACAGGCTCGTCTATGTAACGCTCGAATACGCTTATACGGTCAGAGAGGGACGCGTGGTGCTGAAACTGCCTAGGGATATCGCGCCCGTCCAGGTGGCCGTCTTACCTCTCCTGGCGCGAGATGGCCTGCCCGAGAAAGCACGTGAGATCTACGAACTCCTCCAAGCCGAGGGCTTTGAGATCGAGTACGATGAGGCAGGTTTCATAGGGCGCCGTTACGCCCGCTGCGATGAGATAGGGGTGCCCATAGCCATCACGGTGGATCACAGGACCTTAGAGGACGATACCGTGACGCTCAGGGACCGCGATACGTGGCGGCAGGTCAGGGCACCCGTAGAGGAGCTGCCTTCCCGTCTGTCGGCTTACTTTAAGTACAAGCTTGATTTCGACCAGCTAGGCGAACCCTCTTAAGGCGAAAGTCTAAGAAATATTTTTAGGAGCTCTCACTACTCTTCCTGTGGTAGGTGGCGACGGAGAAAGGGCCTAGTGGTGAGGGAAGTGCTACCCGCGGATGTAGCGCTAAGGGGCAGGGTCGCGGTCTTGAGAGCTTGCCAGGAGTACGTGAAGCGAGTTGTGGACATGGCCCGGGTCATGTTAGAGATAATAGACTGTTTTAAGCGATGGGATAAGGATGGCGCTGAGCAGCTCTTCACCCGCATGAGGGAACTAGAAGACGCCCTACATGAGGACCGGGGGCGCATAATAGAAAGCTTGGCCAGGGCCAGCACCATGATCCCCTGCAGAGAGGATGTTATGCGCTTCTTGTATCAAGTAGGCGAGATAGCGGATTTCTTTGAAGGAGCCGTCTTTCGGATGGTGCAGCTCATGAAGAGCCAGAGAGTCCCCAAGGCTCTACGGGAGGAGGTAGGCAAGCTGGCCGATGCCGTAGGCCGGATCGTGGAGAAGCTCTACGAGGTAGCCGTGGCCCTCACGCTGAACCCGGCTGCCGTCCGCAATCTTATAGCCGAGGTAGAGGCGTTAGAGCGCGAGATAGATATGCTTTACCGGGAGATAGAGATGTCCATCCTCGATAAGAACCTCAAGCTCAAAGTCCTCTTCCTGACCTGGGATGTGGCGAAGTTCCTAGAGGATGCCGCGGACAAGACCTTAGACGCAGCTGACACGGCCAGGATACTGGCCATGGTCCTCTAGGTGCTAAATGGCCATGTCAGCCGCTGGCCAGACTAAGACCCCGCCCACAAGGGCCGAGCTCGTGGGCCATTTCCTGGTCATATGGGACATAGAGCAGGCCAGGAGCGTTTATAAGTTAGGCTTCTACGGCAAGCCCCTCGGCATCCCTAAGCCCAAGGGGGCTGAGTTCGACGCCCCACTCATCTTAGACTTAATCGAGGGCCTCTACCTGGTCGAGAAAGGCCTGATAACGGTTTATGAGGGCCCTAGCGCGCGTGAAGTAAGCCCCGAGGAGCTCAGGGGCATCGGGCGCAGGATACATACCGACTTCGATTTAAAATACGCCGTTTATAAGGATTTAAGGGATTCTGGCCTGGTCGTGACGACCGGCATCAAGTTCGGCTGTGATTTCGCCGTCTATCGGCGTGGGCCAGGGCTGGAACACGCGCCTTTCCTTGTATCCGTGAGGAAGCCGAGCGATAGCATCACGGCGCCCGAGATAGTCAGAGCCGGCCGGCTAGCCACTACGGTGCGCAAGAGGTTTGTGATAGCCCTCGTGAACGAGAAGACAGGGGACGTTAGGTACCTCATGTTCAAATGGTTCAGGGCCTGACATAAGTCCAACGACGCGTGCACTCATATCTGACCAAGAAATGCCCGCGGTTCTCTCTCCAACTCGCTACCCGCCAGCCCTTTAGGCCGGCCTCGTATATTATGTCCTCGATGTAATCGAAGAGGCAGCAGGAGCAGCTGGCGTAGCCCGTCAGGGCCAGGACGAAGCTGTGCTCGTTCACTTCTATAATGTCGTAATGGGCCTCTGGCCCGTGGGAGCGGTTATAGTGCTCTACAGCTTCCCGTAGCTCGGCCAAGAAGGGCAGGACGGCCTCGGCCTCTTCCTCACGCGTAACGGGCACCAGGCCCAGGGGCTCCACGGCCATGCTATCGGCATTAAATCTAAAGGCGTATGCGAAGAGATCTAGGTCAGAGCTGGCCACCCCACGGCTGAAGGCCGGGTCAACACGGTAATTGAGGCCCAGGAGATCAGCCTCCGCCATCACGAGGAAGAGCAGGCCCGCCTTGCCGTGGGCTTTTAAGGCCTTGACCTGCCTGAGGCCGCGCTGGGTGGGGGCGTCCGGGAAATAGGCTATCCGGTCCTCTAAGAGCGTGCAGCCCTTGACCTCAAGCAGGTAACCATTTAGGCTAAAATCCACGCGGGCGTTAAGCAAGCGAACCTCACGCCTCAAAGTCCTAGAGGCCGAGAGGTAGGGTATGTTGGGTAGGATGAGTTGAGCCAGGTCGTTGTGAAGCCTGCTGTCGAGTAGGACCCAGGAATCCTCCATCCTGGCCGCTAAGAGCCTGAATCTGTATTTCCCACTCTGTTTAGGGACTACTAAGATCTCATTTCCCTCAAAGAGCAATTTCTCCAGGCGCCCCGGGTCAGCCACGTGCGCTCGCTCAATGCGCCCCCCTGGCAGCTCCACTAAAGCCGTGAATCGGTTGGGCCTGGCCAGGAAACGGGCTTTTATGGGCTCCATGGGCCTCCTACTGCCCATTTCATGATGTCCTCCGTGCTTGGGCGTGTTCTGGCGGGCCCGGCGGGATTTGAACCCGCGACCACCGGGTTAAAAGCCTCGCC
>CAZWYW010000028.1:0-1513 GCA_964638535.1 uncultured Candidatus Bathyarchaeia archaeon
CCTGAGGGACAGAGGCTTCTACATAACAAATGACATTATAAAAGCCATAGTCGACCAGCTACTAAAGATGAGCACATAATAGGGCAGAACTAATCACCCAGTCGACGGTAGCTTCGCGGCCATGCGTTAGAAGCGCCCTTTTGATTGCTATGAGAGCTTCGCCTAATATAGGTTTCTTTTCAACCTGCCAAGCGATGACATGACCATCTCTCCCCCCTTACAGGCCGCCATATTTCAACGGGCCTTCTTAGAGGCACTTCAGGGAGAGGTAGGTTTTTACATCCAACCGGTGGCTCGCGCGCCAAACCAACTGAAGTTTGTCCATTAAGGTGTTCTAAGGGCTCGATTTTTGACCTCTCTGGCCCAGAGACCTCAGAACTGTATGAGCTTGCCGCCTTTGCCGCCTAGGCGGCAACCAGTAACTTACTACCCAGACATGCTCTGGTCAATCGTATTCCCTTTGCCGTAAGAGCATACGGGCCACCCTGCTTGGGCACTAACACACCATTCTATATGCTCTTTAATGTTGCCCCCTCGCTTGCTCCCTACAAGGTGGTGTGGAAAGAAGTTTCTCCAGAGCTTAATACTGCTGTAGTAGGGCCATTTGGAGGCAAAATAATGATCCCGGCTCATACATTTGTCTTTGTCCCGTGCGAAGTCGAGGATGAAGCGCACTTCATATGTGCTGTCCTTAACTCACTAATTGTAAGGCTGGTTGTTAACTCATACCTTCACACGCACCCATCCCCACATGTAATGAGATACGCTAACGTTCCGAAATATGACCCCGATAACCCGCTCCACAGGGAGCTGGCCGAGCTTTCCAAGCGTGCCCACCAGCTCGCTCGCTCTGGCGATGCGGAGGGGCTGAGGGAGGTGGAGGCCCGCATAGACGAACTCGTGGCGGAGCTCTACAGCATCACGGATGAGGAGCTAATCGAGATGAAGAAGAGCCTCCTCATACTTCTGGGCCAAATAGACGAGGCCAAGCTTCTTGGAGCTCTCAGAGAAAAAGCAAGCTAACCAAGAAAGAGAAAGCAACAGTCCTTGATTATTCTTCCGTTCTACTCTGATAATCTATTATCCAAGTCTGGGCCTGCCGCTTCTTGGACAGCTTCTTCTTAAGATGTTCGATCCAACCTCTTATCGCAGTTTCGAAAAATTCTAGAGCAGATAGGTCCCGTCGTATAAAGACCGCGAAATCTGTTGTGATGAAGCGTTCAAACAGTTCCTCGGGAAACTCCTCAGATACAGGCAACGTTGGTATTTCTTCTGATCTTTTGGACGGTTCTTCATGGCGTATTTTCTCTAGATGGCTTTTTAACTCAGCCAATCTTGAGACATCTTTCAAATAAGCATTTTTGATGGCCCTTTCCAATCGCTTAGCCTCTGGAGCCTCACATCCGGTAATCTTCGCCAGATCCACCCAGGAGTCATCCGGAAGTTGAGTGCCAAAGCGTTCATATAACTCTCTCCAGAGTGGAATTCTCTTAATGATCTCCTCCAGGGCCTC
>CAZWYW010000028.1:1613-16451 GCA_964638535.1 uncultured Candidatus Bathyarchaeia archaeon
CCAAGGTCCGTTACCCTTATCTCCCCTCTGCCCTCCACTAGACCAAAAGCTCTAAGAGATGCCAGTTTCGTTAAAAAGGTCCACTGGGAGCGGAGTTGACTGAGGGAAGACTCAGGAAGCTGCTGAGCCTAGCAGTAAGGCATACCTGGCATGCTCTTAATAAAGAACAGGAGGCCGGTATAACGGCTCAAGAGGTGGAAGAGGCTCTAAAACGCGGTTTTGTGCTTGTAGAGGATTACCCAGATGACCCAAGAGGTCATAGTTGCCTGGTGCTGACATGGCTTAAAGACGGCCGCCCTCTCCACATTGTATGCGGGCTTCACGAAGACACACTTATAATAATCACCGTCTACATACCTAGCGAGGAAGAGTGGGAGCCTGGCTTCAGGGTAAGGAGGCGTAAGCATGGAAAAGTGCTTCATGTGTGGGGGGAAAGTCGTGAGGCGCTTAGTGGATGTAGAGTTAGGCAATATTATTATCAAGAATGTCCCCGTGGATGTATGTATGAGATGTGGTGAACGCTATTTTGAAACGAACGTGGCTACGTTTCTACAACTTGTGAGCTCCTTCGAGGAAAAGAAGCGAAAAGAGCTCTTAGGCCATGAAGTAATATGTTACAAGCCAAGTCCTGCTGGCCCTTAACATCGGCAACAGCGCAAAAACTGTGTATGAAAATAGTGAGCGTAATTGGAAAGCTTTCTGCGAAAAGCGTAAAAATGAGGAAAAGAAAGGGAAAAATCCACGGCTTAGTTCGAGCTAAGCCGTGACCTTGTTTCCTTTCATCCATTTTTCTACAAGCGCGTCTGCTTCTTCATCTTCCCTCCTCACTTTTTCCTCAGGTTTCTTGAATATTTTATTTTTTGTGATGACCAAGCCAGTAGTGAGCAATTTCATGAAGAATGTCATGAATATTACCCTCCTCAATAGCGCTTTCGCTAATAACTATTACTGCCTTTATGTCACCATCGTCTTTCATAAGAAATTGCCTACGAATGATAAAACTTTTCATTTCCTGAAGCAATTATAACATCTTCCATCACACGGTCCACTACGTCTTTAGGAACACGAGATAGAGCCCTACTCACTAATGCTCTCAATTCGTTATTACCGCATGTAAGTACCCCGCCATCCATATACCATATATCGTCAAAGGTGTATCTATCTGGTTTAGTTCCACGCTTCATTGAGGCCTGAGTGGTGTACTTAGGCTTCTTCTTCATGGCGCCTTCACCTCTGGATTAGGCCGTTTAGGGAGAGACTGATAAAGTTACCGCTTGAGGTCACAGCCACTAAGCCCACTAGCCCCGTGGGCACAAGCGCGCTGTCTCGTGACCGAGACAGCAGGGTAAATTACCCTGCGTTATGAGGTGCTACTTGAGTAGTTTTGTCAATAATATCTTTACAGCTGTAAAACCTACATTCCCCTGATACGGAGCCGGTTGTGCTTAAATGGATCGCTTAACACGCGGTTTCTTCTTGCCCCGCGCTAAGAGCTTGCTCATTTCCTGCTCGTTTTTTAATACCTTCTCAACGCGGCTTTTCAACACTTTTAAGCCATGCCAGAGTAAGAATTCAACGAACACACTCCTATTAATTGGGCCGCGTAAAGCATCAATGGCGTGTTTAAGCTCCGAACTAATGTAAAGGCTCATGTATACTTCACGCTCACGCCTTCCCCGCTTAACTGACATTTCTATTAGATAAGCTAACAAGATCACCTTTAAACTTGAACTTACCCGAGCCCTACCCACTGGGTAAGATACAGCTAACAGGCTTGCTTGACGCTCTTGGAAGGAAGGAGTGTTAAGGTGCATAAACATGCCCCCGGTATCCCCCTTAAGACGAGTTCCAACCCCGTCGGCCTAGTACTCGGTTAAGAAAAGATACTGCGCGAGGACCGCGAGACTCTCATAGAGCATCTGATAAAGCGGCATGTCTGACCTCCACCCGATCTGCCCTGCTAGGGCAGGCGACTCACCGCGAGGCCCCGGCTATTCCCCCGGGGCGCTGGAGAGGCTACCGGGTGGCAGGATGGGCCACCCTACCCAGGCAGGGGAATGTAAGTTTACAGGTGTAAAGATATTATTGGCAAAGGCACCCAAGTAGCGCCTCATAATGCAGGGTAATTTACTTCCCCACCCGGGCCGCCCGAGCCTTCGGCACGCCATTGGGGCACGCCTTCCCACCCTCATATACGACACACACCCATCAACCAGTAATAACCTACCCAAGGCCTATACACGAGCCTAAATTTTTGAAAAACTTTTTTTGAAAAACAAGGTAGTTAAAGGCGAGGAAGGAAGCCGTTTTGAATATGCTTTATCATGCTGGAGCCTTATTCCTTCCATGTTCGCATAATGTAGTAATGCGAAAATAATAATGGTGTAAAAGCACAAACCAGCATATTCAAAATTTAAAATTTTGAAAAACACCTCCTTTCACTGAGACGATTGCGGTTTGGCAAGGCGTGGGCTTGAAGAAACTGACCGGAAGTTAGTTATCGTTATAGTCCCGTTTCTGTCGTCTCCTCCTCGGTCAGATCTCGTCGTCTGCCCTAAATGCGGCCGTCTCGGGCGTGCCACGAGGAAGCGGAAAGGGAAACACGCTTACTGGTATGTAAAGCATGGAGGAGGCGATGAGTGTTACATTGGGAAATCGTGGCCTGTGGGCCTTTCGAGCCAGGGGTCCCGGGTTCAAGTCCCGGCCGGGGCACCAAGCGCTTGACCTCTAAGGTGTTCTGATGAGGCCGGATGTCATTATCTCTGGGAACAGCCTAGAAATACGACTTTAAGGCCCAATGAGCCAGGGCTTTACAGGCATGTGCCTTGCACTGGCACGTCATTAAGCTCGGCGAGGTAAGCTCCACCATGGACGTGGCCCGCGAGCTGGCCGAGAAAGGCTGCCCGGAAGGGACGGTGGTCGTGGCCGAGAGGCAGACGCGCGGGAGGGGTAGGTTCGGGAGGACATGGGTCTCGCCCGCCGGTGGCCTGTGGTTCTCTGTGGTGCTGATGCCCTTATTACCGCGTGAGGATCTCTCGAAGCTGCCTCTGGCCGGCGCTCTCGCCGTGGCTAGGGCGCTCAAAAAGGCCTTCGGCCTCAAGACCGAGCTCAGGTGGCCTAACGACGTGCTGATAAGGGGCCGTAAGGTATGTGGTGTTCTCGTGGAGAACTCCTTCTTGGGGAGCGAAGTGGCGTTCTCTATTATCGGCGTAGGCGTGAACGCGAACTTCAGGGCCGCGGACTTGCCAGGCGACCTGCCAGAGCGCGCTACCACGCTTATGGACGAGCTGGGCAAGCGCGTGGACTTAGACAGGCTCTTAGAGACTATCTTGGCCGAGCTGGGCGCTTGCTATGAGGCCCTCTTGAGCGGCCGAGGGAGCGAGCTGTTGCGCCAAGCAGAGACCCTCATGGGCTTCCCGAGACCCGTGAGATTAGCCCTTAAGGGCGGTGAGGAGGTATCGGGCCTGGCCATCGGCTTGGCAGGTGATGGCTCCCTCCTAATGGAACTACCGGATGGCAGCGTGAGGGCGTTCCACCAGGCCTCAGCTACCTTATTGGCCGACGAGCTTTAAGGCGCCTCCGCCCGCTCCCGGGCGGTGATCGAAGTGGTAGGGGTGGCCGAGGAGCCTACTGTGGCCGAGAAGATAGAGCGCTTGAGGGAGCTCCGCAAGCAAGCCATGCTCGGGGGCGGGCCGGAGCGCATAGAGGCCCAGCACGCGAAAGGCAAGTTGACGGCTCGCGAGCGCATAGAGGCCCTCTTGGACCCGGGCAGTTTCGTGGAGCTAGACGCCTTCGTGGTCCACCGCTGTTACGAGTTCGGCTTGGAGAAGAGGCGCTACTTAGGCGATGGCGTGGTCACGGGCTACGGCACCATAGATGGCCGTTTGGTGTTCGTGTTCGCACACGACTTCACGGTCTTCGGCGGCTCCCTGGGCGAGATGTTCGCGAAGAAGGTGTGCAAGATCATGGACCTGGCCATGAAGGTCGGGGCGCCCGTGATAGGCCTGAACGACTCAGGTGGCGCCCGCATCCAGGAGGGCGTGGCCTCCCTGGCTGGCTACGGCGATATCTTCTTCAGGAACGTGCTGGCCTCGGGCGTGATACCGCAGATATCGGCCATCATGGGCCCCTGTGCTGGTGGGGCCGTTTACTCGCCAGCGCTCACGGACTTCATAATAATGGTCAGGGGCATAAGTCACATGTTCATCACGGGCCCCCAGGTCGTGAAGGCCGCGTTAGGCCAGGAAGTCACGTTCGATGAGCTTGGAGGAGCCGATATACACGCTCAGTTCAGCGGCGTGGCTCACTTCGTGACGGATACGGAGGAAGAATGCTTCGAGCTGATAAGGCGCCTGTTAAGCTATATACCGTCCAACAACATGGAGGATCCGCCTTACGTGGAGACGGGCGATGACCCGGCCCGGACGGACGAGCACTTGAACAGCATAATACCGGACGACCCGGACAAGCCCTACGACGTGAAGGAGGTCATAAGGAGCGTGGTGGATAACGGCGAGTTCCTAGAGGTCCAGCCCCACTTCGCGCCCAACATCGTGATAGGCTTCGCCCGCTTAAACGGCCACTCGGTGGGCATCGTGGCTAACCAGCCCCTCTGGTTCGCCGGCGCTCTGGACATAAACTCTTCGTGCAAGGCCGCTCGCTTCGTGCGCTTCTGCGATGCCTTCAACATACCAATCATCACGTTCGTTGACGTACCAGGCTTCCTGCCAGGCATAGAGCAGGAGCACGGGGGCATCATAAGGCACGGCGCTAAGCTCCTTTACGCGTATTGTGAGGCCACTGTGCCCAAGATCACGGTCATACTGCGCAAGGCCTACGGGGGTGCTTACGACGTGATGGGCTCCAAGCACTCGGGCGCGGACATAAACCTAGCCTGGCCCACGGCCGAGATAGCCGTCATGGGGCCTGAGGGTGCCATAAACATCATCTTCAGGAAGGAGCTAGCTAAGGCCGAGGACCCGAAGGCCCTCAGGCGCAAGCTCGTGGCCGAGTACAGACGCAAGCTCGCGAACCCGTACGTGGCGGCCCAGAGAGGCTACATAGATGACGTGATAGAGCCCTCCGAGACCAGGCCTAAGCTCATAGCGGCCCTGGAGATGCTGCTGAATAAGCGGGAGACAAGGCCGTACAAGAAGCACGGGAATATACCGCTCTGAGGGGCCAGAAGCGGCCTTCAGGCCTTGGGCAGGAGTTCCTCAGCAGAGAGCACGCGCACCCCCAGCTCTCGGGCCTTCTCGGCCAGCTCCCGGTCCTCTGTTACGAGCGTTAGGCCGTTCCTGATGGCCACGTAGAGGTAGGCAGCATCGTAGAAGGTGAGGCCCGTCCTCGCGGCCACAGCGCATATTTCACGCATATCAGTTCTGATGTCTGGGTAAATGATGTCCATGAGCAAGAGCACGTTGGTGAAGTCCTTGGCTACCTCGATGGCCTTTTGGACCCCCAGCTTCTTAATGAGCATCGTCTCCTTCCACACGAAGTTGCCGATCTCGTAAAACGCGAGCGACAGCGTTCTCTTGCCCTTCAGAACATGAGGCAGGCTTTCGCGAGCCCTTTTGGCCAACGCGATTATGGCGCTCGCATCTAGTAAATACAAGTCCTCTCACCTTGAGAGCCTGTCCTCCCTGATGGAGCGCACTATCTCCTCCACGGGGATATCCTTGAGGAACTCTGCTAACCGCTCGGCCGCCTTCCGCGCTTTCTCAAGCTTAATGCGCTCTAGCTCTTCCTCAAGCGCTTTCCTGATGACCTGGCTTATGTTCACGCCATAGCGCTTCAGCTCCTCCTTGAGCTTCCTGGGCACGCGGGCGGAGACCACCACCGTGTCCATGCTACCACCTCTGTATGACAAATATCGTATGACATCCTATAAGCTTTGCCAGGGGCCTGAGGTGGGAGCTGCTTTATCACAATATTTATCCCCCGGCCACGGCACTTTCATGGGTGATTATGGCTTGAGGTGGGTTACCCGGAGGTTCGTGCACGTTGACCGGACGGCGAGCGCCTGGCTCATTAAGAAGTTCGTAGATAAGGAGGCCGAGTTCGTCTTCATAAACTACCCCAGGGAGAAGCCCAGGCCCGAGCACGGCACGCCCTTCGATATAGAGGGCGCTGAGCTGGGCCATAGGGACGGGAAGTGCACTTTCGAGGTCATAGTAGAGGAATACGACATAAATGACCCGATCGTCAAGAAGATAGCCCAGATAGTGGACGCTGCCGATATAGAGGGCAAGCTCCACAAGGTCCCTGAGGCAGCAGGCATCCGGGCCGTGTTCAGCGGGCTCAGGCTTATCGCTAAGGACGATTATGAGGCGCTCGAAATAGGGTTCAAGATATGGGATTCTATCTACGCGTATCTGAAGGCCCAGGAGATCGTGGAGGAATTCAAGGACGAACTCGAGCGTATGGACAGGATAGCGAGGATGGAGTTCCTGCGGGCCAAGGTCGCGGCCTCCATGAGGGGCTAGAGGGCATGCCAACGCGCGTCTTCCTGCTCCTCTGCCTGCTGGGCTTCTTCGCCATAATGAGCTCCACGGCCTCTAAATCCCCGACGCTGCCCCTCTACGCAGAGCGCCTAGGCCTCAGCTCCTTCGAGATAGGGCTGGTGGCGGCTGCCTCCACCATCACCGGCATATTCGTGAACTTCACGGCCGGTTTCCTCTCCGATATCTACGGCCGTAGGAAGCTCTTGGTGGCGAGCGGTTTCGTCTTTGCAACAGCCCCCTTCCTCTACCTCCTCGTCTCAAGCGGGTGGGAGCTGGCCGCCATCAGGGTCTACCACGGGATAGCGACCGCGACCTTCGTGCCCGTGGCCACGGCCCTGATAGCCGACCTCTACCCGTCGAGGAAAGGGGGCATGATGGGGCTCTTCTCAACCGCTAGGACGGTCGGCAGGCTGATCGCGCCTACCCTCGCGGGAGTGCTCATCTACGCCTACGGTTTCGGCCCCACCTACATGGCCTGCGGCTTGTTAGGGGCGATCGCCTTCGCGTTCATGCTCGCTCTGCCATCGGACCGTAAGGCTTCTCGGCCCAAGGCGCCCTCAGGGGAGAGATCACCCGCCGGACTCCCCAGGGGCTATGCGCTCGGTATCTTGCTCGCGCTAGGCCTGGTGGAAGCCTCTACCTACTTCGCCATGCAGAGCATAGAGACCTTTCTGCCCCTATATAGCGCCGTGTTCGCCGAGGCCCCCTGGCTCGTGGGGCTGATATTCACGTTGGAGCTATCCACGATAGCCCTATTGAAGCCGCTGATGGGCGCTGCGTCAGATAGGCTCGGCAGGGTCCCCTTCATAATCCTGGGGGCGGCGACGTCCGCGGCAGGCATGGCCGCCTTATCGTTATCGCCCGGTATTGCTTCCATCATCCTCTCCGTGGTGGCATTCGCGGTGGGCGTGTCCATGAGCACCGCCGCCACGGCCCCCCTGGCAGCGGAGCTCCTGGGCGAGAGGGCCTACGGGGCGGCCATAGGTCTGCTCGAGACGATAAAGGACGTGGGGCAAGCTCTCGGGCCGATAATCGTGGGCCTAATAGCCTCCTGGGCTACTTACGGCCATGCCTTCCTGATAGTGGCCTTCGTGGAACTCGCCGCCCTGGCCATAGCGTCTGTCGCTCTCAAGGCTCTGAGTGGAGCGGCGGGACACGACGCGATACGCTATCCTGAGCGCTCATTCATGTGAGAACCTGAAACCCTTAAATCGTGCTCCTCCCGCCCCCTGTGAGGATGTTCAATAAAGTGCTCGTGGCTAACAGGGGCGAGATAGCCGTCCGCGTGATCAGGGCCTGTCGTGAGCTGGGCATCTCCGTGGCAGCTGTCTACTCTGAGGCCGACCGTGATTCCCTCCACGTGGCTTTGGCTGATGAGGCGTATTGTATAGGGCCTCCCTCGCCGGCTGAGAGCTACCTGAACATAGAGCGCATAGTGGATGTAGCCGAGAAGTGTGGCGCGGAGGCCATCCACCCGGGCTACGGCTTCCTAGCCGAGAACCCAGCTTTCGCACGGGCCTGCCGTGAGGCTGGCATAGAATTCATAGGGCCTACGCCGGAGAGCATGGAGGTCATGGAGAATAAAGTGGCCACCAAGCGCTTGGTGGCTCAGGTCGGCGTGCCCGTCATACCAGGCCCGCTTGAGCCGGTGAAGAGCGCTGAGAAAGCTGTCGAGGTCGCGAATAGCTTGGGCTACCCGGTCCTGCTGAAGGCCGCCCTAGGTGGCGGCGGCCGCGGGCTGCGTATCGCCTGGAGCGATGAAGACGTGAGGCGCCTCTTCGAGGTGGCCAGCAGGGAGGCCAAGTTGGCCTTCGGCAGCCCAGAGGTCTACGTGGAGAAATACATCCCCCGGCCGAGGCACATAGAGTTCCAGCTCCTGGCCGATAAACACGGCCACATCATCCATTTGGGCGAGCGAGAATGTTCTATTCAACGCCGCTACCAGAAGGTCATAGAGGAAGCTCCCTCTCCCGTGGTGGACGAGGAGACACGCGAGCGCGTGGGCGAGTGGGCCATCAAGGCTGCTAGAGCGCTCAAGTACGTGAACGCTGGCACGGTGGAGTTCATCAGGGATAGCAAGGGCCGCTTCTATTTCATGGAGGTGAACAAGCGCATCCAGGTAGAGCACCTCGTGACCGAGATGGTGACGGGCGTGGACCTCGTGAAGGCACAGATAAGGATAGCCGCTGGCGAGAAACTCTGGCTAGGCCAGGAGGACGTGCGCTTGGTAGGGCACGCCATAAACTGCCGTATTTGCGCCGAGGACCCCTACCGCGATTTCGCCCCCTGCCCCGGCACCGTGGTGGATTTCAGGCTCCCCGGCGGCCCCGGCGTGCGTATAGATACGGCCCTCTACCCTGGCTACACCATCCCCATCTACTACGACTCCCTCATCGCCAAGCTAGCGGCCTGGGGCTCGGATAGGGCTGAGGCCATAGCCCGCATGAGGAACGCGCTCCGGGAACTCGTGATAGAGGGCGTGAAGACCACGGTCCCGCTCCACCAAGCTATCATGGAGGACCCGGATTTCGTGGCGGGCCGTATCCACACGGAATACCTGGGCGAGAAGCTCCACGAGCTCCTCGGGGCCCGTGGGGCAGCCGCGGGCGAGGACCTAGCCCTGGTGGCGGCTGTGGCCTCCGCCATAGCTTCTTACTTGGCTGGGTACAAGCAGATAACCCTGCCACGGAGGCCGCTTGCCGCGCATGCCCGCTCGACCTGGAAGCTCTACGGCCGCTTGCCCGGCGCCTGGGGGGTGGGCTTTTGCCCCATAGGGACTACGACGTGAAGGTAGGCGGGAGGCAGTTCAGGCTGAGACTCAGCGAGGAGGGGGAGGGCTCTTTCTCTATTGAAGTCGGGGGCCGCAGGCTGAGAGCGCGTATCTCGGGCGAGCCAGGAAAGGGCGAGTTCAAGCTCAAGCTAGGCGGCCGCGAGTATCCCGTGCTCGTATCTCGCTCAGGATCGCTGGTCGAGGTGCGCGTGGCTGGCAGGAGCTTCAAGGTGGAGCTCAAGCCCGCTAGGCCGACGGCCAGGGGGCTAACCGCCGTGACGCCAGCAGATGCCGGGCCGCCATCAGCCACGCCGGGGGCACGCCAAGTCAGGGCCGCGCCAGCGGTCGGGCACGTCAAGGGGGCCGTGATGTCGCCCATGCCCGGCAAGGTGGTGGCCCTGAAGGTCAGACCAGGCGATGAGGTCAAGGAAGGCGATACGTTGCTTGTGATAGAGGCCATGAAGATGGAGAACGAGATCAAGGCCCCCAGGGACGGCAGGGTGAGGGAGGTCCTAGTCCAAGAGGGGGCCACGGTCTCGACAGGGCAGCCCCTCGTGGTCCTCGATTGAGGATTGCCCGGCTCTTGGGTCTCAGAACACCATGGGCGGTTTGTACTCCCCGAATACCTCCCTTAAGACGCCGAATATCTCGCCCAGGGTAGCCCTAGCCTTCACGGCCTCCAGCATGTAGGGCATGAGGTTCTCCTCTCCTTCCGCCGCCCTCTTGAGCGCATCCAGGGCTTCCTCCACCCTGACCTTGTCCCTGTTGGCCCTCAGGGCTTTAAGGCGCTTTTTCTGCTCTTCCTCTACCTCCGGCCTCACCTTCAGTAGCTCCACCTTGGTCTCCTCGCCCTCGAGCCTGAACTTGTTCACGCCCACGACCACTAGCTCGCCTTCCTCTACGGCTTTCTGCTGCTCGTAGGCGGAGCGCGCGATCTCCCTTTGGACGAAACCGCTCTCTATGGCCTTTACGGCGCCCCCCATGCTATCTATGCGCTCTAGGTAGCGCCAGACGCGCTCCTCGATCTCGCCCGTCAGCCACTCCACGAAGTAAGAGCCCGCCAGCGGGTCCACCGTGTTGGCCACGTTCGTCTCGTAAGCGATCACCTGCTGGGTGCGGAGGGCCAGGAGAGCGGCTTCCTCGCTGGGCAGACAGAGGGCCTCGTCGTAGGAGTTCGTGTGGAGCGATTGGGTCCCGCCCAACACAGCTGCTAAGGCCTGGATAGCGACCCTTATCACGTTCACGAGCGGCTGCTGAGCCGTCAGCGTCGAGCCAGCCGTCTGCGTGTGGAAGCGCAGCATACAGGAACGCGGTTTCTTGGCGCCGAAGCGCTCGCGCATTATCTTGGCCCAGATACGCCTAGCTGCCCTGAACTTCGCTATCTCCTCGAAGAAATCGTTGTGGACGGCGAAGAAGAAGGAGAGGCGTGGCGCGAACTCATCTACCTCTAGGCCCCTATCAACACAGGCCTCTACATAAGCGATGGCGTTAGCGAACGTGAAAGCGAGCTCCTGGATCGCGTTGGCGCCCGCCTCGCGTATATGGTAGCCGCTGATGCTGATGGGGTTCCAGCGGGGCATATTCTTAGCACAGTACTCAATCAGGTCTACCGTTAACCTCATGGAAGGCTCGGGCGGGAAGACGTACATGCCCCTGGCCACGTATTCCTTCAGTATGTCGTTCTGTACCGTCCCGCCCAGGGAGCGCTCCTCGAAGCCCTGGGCCTCGGCGGTGGCCACGTACATAGCCAGGATGGCTGTGGCGGTCGCGTTAATGGTCATTGAGGTCGTGACTTCACCGAGCGGGATGCCGTCGAAGAGGCGCATCATCTCATCGAGGCTGAAGACGGAGACGCCCACCTTCCCTACCTCGCCAGCCGCCAAGGGGTGGTCTGGGTCCAGGCCGAGCTGGGTGGGGAAATCGAAGGCCACGCTCAGGCCCGTCTGGCCCTGGGCCAGCAGGTACTTGAAGCGCTTGTTTGTCTCCTCGGCTGTCCCGTAGCCCGCGTACTGGCGCATGGTCCAGATACGGCCCCTGTACATGGTCGGGTAGACGCCGCGCGTGAAGGGGTATTGACCCGGGAAGCCCAAGTCGCGTAAGTAATCCAGGTCCTTCACGTCGAGGGGCGTGTAAATGCGCTTCACGGGTATGCCGGATGCCGTTTTAAACGTGGGCTTCCTCTCAGGCATCCTCTTGATGGCTTCTGCTACGGCTATGGTCTCCCATTTCTCAAGCTCGGTCTTGAGGCGCTCTAAGTCTAATTCATCCATGAGTTCCACCGTGAGAAGTGGGGCTCACGGCAGTATTATTAGGCTTGTCAGAAGCGGGTGGGGCTCCTCGGCTCAAGGGCAACCTCGGTCATCCATGCCCTCGCCCGAAACCTCCTTCTTCACGGGAGCCCGCCGCTTGAGACCCCCGGGACTTAATTAACGTTTGCCTCGGGCGCTTCAGCACCTTCTCCCTCAGTCTGCAGAAAGCGCATACCTGGCCCGATGAGGGCATACCGCAGAGGGAACAGGGCCTGGCGGGCGGGAGCTTATCGGCTAGGTAAGCGGCCAGAGCGGGCCTGATGTGCTTCACGTAGCCCCTCACCATGGCGTGCTTGGTCCCGGGGCTCTCGTGCTCCACCTGGTCTAGGAAGGTCCTCAGGCGGTCAGAGGGAGCCGTGGCAGCGTAAGGGCAACCGTCGGCTAGGTAAGGCAGGCCCTTCAGGTCCGCGTAGAGCTTGATGTGCTCCTCGAAGCTCTCGTAGAAGGGCTTCACGCGCTTGGGCACGCCAGGTAGCTCGGAGGGCGAGATGGGCGTGAGCCTGACGAGTTCTGAAAGAGCCGCGCTCATGTAGCAGGCCAGGAGGAAGCGGGCCATATCGTCTAACGTGTGGCCGGTGGCCAGCGCGTCGAAGCCCAGCTCGCGGGCTACGTCTGTCAGGGCGTAACGTTTTATTAAGCCGCAGAGGGAGCAGGGCGGCCTCCTATCGACTCCCACGGCCTCGTCTAACGTGAAGCCGTAACGCTCCTTAATAGATACCACGTAGTGCTCGACCCCCAGGCCCTTCGCGACCTCACTGGCCGCCTTGACGCTGGCGGCTGAGTAGAAGTTGGCCGTTATGCCGAGATCGAGTGTGAGAGCGGCTACCTCAAAGCCCATCCTATCCGAGAGGACCTTGAGGACGCAGAGGAGGGCCGAGCTATCCTTGCCGCCCGAGACGGCCACTAAGACGCGCTCCCCCGGCAGGATGAGCTTATAGCGCTTTATGGTCCTCTCCACGCGCCTCTCGAACCAGGCTAAGAAATGCTCTTCGCAGAGGGGGAGATTGGCCTGCCGCACGAACACCTCAGCCTCGCGGCCACAGAAACGGCACTTCCGCTTGCGCCTGCGCGTGCCCATCTCCCCATCGCGCATGGGGGCCGCGGCCATCCCTAAAAAGGCCCGGCTGGCCTCACAAGCCTTATAGCATGCCCCGCCCGTGAGGGTGATGAGGGGCCGGTGGTCTAGCCTGGTAGGACGCCGCCCTTACGAGGCGGAGGTCCCCGGTTCAAATCCGGGCCGGCCCACCATAGGATCACGCTCTCCTGGCGGTTATGTAGCGCGCAGGCACTGGGATGTCTAGGGCCTCGGGCGTCGCGGCGGTCATCATAGGTCAGCGTATCTCGATTTCCTCACAGGCCCAAGAGGACTGGGAACCTGCCCTCTGATAAGCTCTTGGCGGCATGGCGCTCAGCGAGAAGACCCTTCCTCACCGCGGGACTCGGCTTTCCCCGCCTCCCCTCTACCTCATCGCGCCACTATGGGAGCGGTCGGGGGCAGCCTTATACCTTGCGGTGCTGGTAGGAGCATGACATGCAGAGGAAACGCCCCCTCAGAGTTATCCTAGACGCCAACTTCCTCTTCCTGCCCGTCCAGTACGGCATAGACATCTTCGAGGCCATAGCCGATCTCCTCTGCCGGCGCGTGGAGCTTGTGCTACCCTCGCCCGTCTACGAGGAGGTCATGAGGGCTGCCGGGCGCTACAGGGGGCCTGAGCGCTTAGCGACTGAGTTAGCCAAGCGCTGCGTGGTGGTAGAGGCGGAGCGCCTGCCGGGCGAGACCGTGGATGACCTCATAGTCAGGTTAGCCTCCGAGTGGCGCTGTCCTGTGGCCACGAACGACGCCCGCCTCAGGCGCCGCCTCCGCGCCCTCGGCCTGCCCGTGATATACCTGAGGGGCCTAGGCAAGTTAGAGGTAGAAGGGGAGGTTGATCGCTTAACTTAAATAGAAGCGCCCACGGCCTAGGTGGAGCGGGTGATAGATACGTTCAAATTGGTGAAGGTAGAGGACGTGATCCGGATACCGCCTGACCGGTTTAATGAACCTATAGATGAGGTAGCGTTAGAGGAGCTTAAGCGCATGTACGTGGACCTTCACGACGAGGAGCTGGGGTGCGTGATAGCGGTTGTGGACGCGGAAGTGGATCCCGTAGGCAAGATACTGCCTGGCGATGGGGCTAGCTACAATAAGGTGCGCTTCACCCTCTTGGTCTTTAAGCCCGAGAGGGACGAGATAGTAGAGGGCGACGTGGTGAGCACCATGGATTTCGGCGCCTTCGTGCGCATAGGCCCTATAGACGCGCTCCTCCACAAATCCCAGATAATGGACGATTACGTGGTCTTCGATAGGCGGGGCGGCTTCTTCATAGGCAAGCAGACGGGTAAGAAGCTGGGCGAGGGCGATCACGTGCGCGTGAAGGTGACAGCGGTCTCCTTCAAGCGCGAGACGGGCTTGCCCAAGGTGGCCGTGACGGCCCGGCAGGATTACCTAGGCAAGTTGGAGTGGATAAGGGAGCTGGCCCAGAAGGAGGGCGAGGAGGGGGCGTGATTGGTAGAGAGGGCCTGCCGGGATTGCAAGATGATCACCACAAGGAGCCGTTGCCCCAACTGCGGCAGCGATAGGCTCAGCAAGGATTTCACGGGCGTGGTCATAATAATTGACCCGAAGGGCTCTGAGGTAGCCAAGATATTGAGCATAAAGAAGCCGGGCATGTATGCCCTGAGGGTAAGGTGAATTGGCCCCCACGCTCGTCCTCACGCCCGAGCTGAGGGCCAGGTTAAAGCGCCCGTTAGGGAAGCTCTTCAGGGGGGAGCCCGAGGAGGTCTTTAAGCGCCTCTCGCGTGCCCTTAAGGGCCGGAAGGTCATAACGGTAGGCGATGTGGTCAGCCTAAATGCCATCAGGTCTGGCTTGAGGCCTTGGGCGGCCATAGTGGATGGGAGGTCCATGAGGGAGCCCCTCCCCCAACACCTTGCCTTGCAGGTCCAACAGATCTTGCCCCGCAGGCTGAGGCTCGTCAACCCACCGGGCACCATCAGCGAGAACGCTTGGGGGGTGATAGGCGAGGCCGTCAGGGAGGGCGAGGCGCTCGTATTGGTCGATGGCGAAGAAGACCTCCTGACGCTAGTGGCCGTTATATGCGCTCCCGAAGGCTCCGCTGTCCTCTACGGCCAGCCTGGCGAGGGAGTGGTCCTCGTGGAGGTCAACGAGGACACTAAGAAGGCCTTTAAGGAGCTAGTGGCATCTATGAGGCCCGCAGG
>CAZWYW010000029.1:0-15807 GCA_964638535.1 uncultured Candidatus Bathyarchaeia archaeon
CCGGAAACCCCGCCAAGCCCACCGCCCCCGCCCGTGAGGACACCGCCCCCACGCGTCGCTGAGGAAAGGCCACCACCTGCCTTGCCTAGGCCGACGACGCCGACTACCCTGGCCTTTGAGACTGCCAGGGCAGAGAGGATCTTCCCACCACCTCCGCCTCCATCGCCTCCCAAGCCAGCTGAGGCTGAGAAGCCCAAGCCGCCTGCCCCTACTCCTCCGCCCAGGCCCCCCGAGGTAGAGACGCGGCCACCTGAGGAAGCCGGGAAGCCCGAGGCCAGGCCGGGCTTAGAAAAAGATGAGCTGGAGAGGATAATGCGTATATTAAGGGAGCGGCGCAGACGTGCTTGACGCGGCCGGAGCTGCGCGCTTTACCACTGCTTTTTGCTCAATATATCATGAAGGGTGACCATGACCCACGCCCGTGAAGCTTTCCTCTTATGGGGATTTTGGCCCCACAATCTGTACAACGCATGTGCTCATCTAAACGCCACTCAACGATCTCGAAGCCCATGCGCTTTATCACAGGTCTCCCGCACCCCGGGCAGTAAGTGTGCTCGCAGGGGTTCCCGGGCAAGTTGCCCACGTAGACATACCTCAGGCCGGTCTCCACTGCTATGTCGTAGGCTTTCTGGAGTGTAGAGGTAGGCGTAGGGGGCTTGAAGAGCATTTTGTAGCAGGGGAAGAAACGGCTGAAGTGTATGGGCGTGTCAGGGCCTAAGTGCTCATAATGCCACTTACAGAGGGCCTTGAGTTCTTCTTCGCTATCGTTCAGGCCGGGGATGAGGAGCGTAGTGGTCTCCACGTGAATGCCCTTCTCCTTCATGGCCACCACGGCCTGGAGCACGCTCTCCAAATCGCCCTTGCAGTAGCGTCTATAGAAATCATCGCTGAAGGACTTCACGTCCACGTTGGCCGCGTCTATCAGGCCAGCTACGGCATCTAGGGCCTCGAGCGTGATGTAGCCGTTGGTGACAAGCACGACCTCTAAGCCCTCGCGCTTGGCCAGTTTGCCCACGTCCTCCACATACTCCAGCCAGATCAGGGGCTCGTTGTAGGTTATTGATATAGAGGGGCAGCCATATTGCTTGGCCAGGCGCACGACCTCCTCGGGCCCCATGCGCACGGTCCGGTATTCCTCTGGCTTGGCCATGGAGATGTGGTAGTTCTGGCACCAGGGGCACCTGAAGCTACAACCCACAGAGCTTATGGAGAAGGTGAGGCTGCCGGGCTCGAAATGGAAGAGAGGCTTCTTCTCTATGGGGTCCACCGCGCTAGCCGATACCTCGCCGTAGATGAGGCTGAAGAGTTTGCCGTCCCTGTTCTCGCGCGTGCCGCAGAAGCCCCGCTCGCCGGGCTTTATCACGCAACGCCTTGGGCAGATAGTGCACCTCACTAGCCCGCCCTCTAGCTTCTCGTAAAACCTGGCCTCCTCAGCTGGCATGACCGCTCATCAGAAAGACGTTAGGGTGGGATATTAGCCTTAAGGAGGCGTAGCAGGACGCTCCAACTTTATAAAGTTCAGTATAGCAGGATGCTGCAGGTGGGATGAAATGAGCGAGGAGGCAGTGACCAAGGTAAGCGAGTTCCTCAAGAAAATGGGCTTAGAATACCGCTACATGGACGAGGAGAAGATCTTTGTGGTCCCCTTCGCCTCCGAGAAGACGGGCAGGAAGTTCAACGTCCTCATCGTGGTGAGGGGGGATTGGGTGACGGCGGCCGCGATAGCAGCTAGGAGAGAAGAGCTGCCCCGTGACGTAGATGAAAAAGAGCTCTATAAATTGCTCCTAAGGCTTACCTTCGAGCTCAGCGAGGTGACCTTCGGGCTGACGGAGCACGGCGATATAGTAGTCCACGCGGAGAGCCACGTGAAAGCCCTGGAGTTCGAGAACTTCAAGGTAGAGCTCGGCTCCGTGGTTTTCGGCATGGAGTACTTCACCAGGGAGATCATGCCCAATTACCCGAGGATAAAAGTGCCTAAGGACCTCTCACGACTGGTTTACCTCGTCTGAGGGCAAGGAGGCGGTAGGCGTGGGCAGGTTCCTTCAGTTCTTCAAGCCCATCTCCAGGTTCCTGCCCGAGGTAGCACCGCCCGAGAAGAAGCCGAGCTTCAGCGCAAGGATGGCGTGGACAGGTGTGGCCTTAGCCGTCTACCTGGTTATGTGCAACACGCCTCTCTACGGCGCCCCCAAGGGCGCTGACCCGTTCTATTACCTGCGCGTGATCTTCGCATCGAGGCGCGGCTCCCTCATGGAACTCGGCATAGGCCCGATAGTCACGGCTGGCCTGGTGCTCCAGCTCTTAGTGGCCTCGAGGATGATTGAATGTGATTTCACGGACCCAGAGGACAGAGCGCTCTTCACGGCAGCTAACAAGTTCTTCTCCATACTGCTGACGGCCGTGAACGCGCTAGCTTACGTCATAGGCTACTACGTGGCACAGTTTAACCTGGACTTCACTAAGGCCAGCATAATATTCATCCAGCTAGTGATAGCCGGTATCGTGCTGATCTTGCTTGACGAGATGCTCCAGAAGGGCTGGGGCTTCGGGAGCGGCATAAGCCTCTTCATCCTGGCTGGCGTAGCCGAGAGCGTGCTCTGGGATACCTTCAGCCCCATGCCCTCCATGTCCGATAAGTATTACCACGGCGCCCTCATAGCCACCGTACAGTGCATCATGGCCGGCGATTGGAAGGCCCTCTACGATAGGCAGCGTAGCCCCACCTTCCTCAGCATGATAGCGACCATGCTGGCCTTCCTCGTCTGTATCTACCTCCAGAGCACACGCGTGGAAATACCCATCTCCTACGCGCGTTACAGAGGCTTCAGGAGCCGTTATCCCATTAGCCTGCTATACGTGTCCAACATACCCGTGATATTCGCCTCCGCCCTCTTCGCCAACATATACTTCGTCGCCCAACTCCTCTGGGCCAACTATAACAAGGACGGGACCAACTTCTGGCTTAACCTCCTGGGCGTCTTCGAGGAAGAGCGGTACAGAGCACGGCCGGTAGGAGGCCTCGTCTATTACCTGGTGGCCCCCAGGGGCATAAATGACGTAGCCCAGGACCCCCTTAGGGCCGTGATATACCTAGCCATAATGATCGGTTCGTGTGCCCTCTTCGCCAGGCTGTGGCTCGAGGTAGGCGGTCTCGACCCGGCCACGGTGGCCAGGCAGATCGTGCAATCGGGCCTGCAGGTCCCGGGCTTCAGGCGCTCATACCAGGCCGTGAAGAGGCTGTTGGAGCGCTACATCCCCACTACGACCGTGTTAGGCGGCATCTTGGTCGGCCTGCTGGCCGCCATCTCGGACTTCTTGGGCACCTTCGGCACCGGCACAGGCATACTGTTGGCCGTAGGCATCATATACCAGTACTACCAGCTGCTCGTGAGGGAGCACATAGAGGAGATGTACCCAGGCCTCGCCAAGCTCCTCGGCACTAGTTAAGCCTGGCCGGCCTCAGTTCGTGCCCGCCAGGCCCAGCTTCGCTTTTACCTCACGTTCAAGCGCGTCCTCAGGCATCAAGTCTCCCCGCACGATCACCTCGTCCCCTATGGCTATACTTGGGGTGCTGGCTACGTTATACATCAGTGCCTCTATCTGGCCATCCGGGGTGTCAACGCGGATCTCCACGTATTTTAAACCGAGTTTCTCAGCTACTCTGCGGGCCACCTCCTTTGCTTTCGGGCACTTCGGGCAATTAGGCTGGACAAAGACCTTGAGCTCCATGGCCTCTCAGGAGGCCCGGGGAAGCTGTGCCTTATAGCGGGAACTCCCATATCGCTATCTTACTCATAGCAACCTACTGTATCTAGGCAAAAGTTATACTCATCCCCCGTGCCCGAGAGCAAGGTGACCGGCCTTAAGCGCCCTTAAGCACCTCGTCGTGACGGTCTTATTGGACAACGAGCCTCATTGCCTCGATCTGGTGACGGATTGGGGTCTATCGCTTTACGTGGAAGCCAGGGGAGGGCATTTCAGATTACTCATGGATACTGGTAGCTCATTTGATAAGCTTTTGCGGAACGCCCGTGCCCTGGACATGGATCTGCTCGCCCTGGATGCGATATTTATCTCCCACTGGCACGCCGACCATTACGGCGCCCTTCCTGACCTCTTAGGCCTCCTGGGCAGTGATGTAGAGGTCTTCGTGCCGAGGAAGCCGGGCTGGCTCACGGCACGCCAGTTAGGGCGGCTTGAAGTCAGATTGGTGGAGGCGCGGGAGCCCATGGAGATCTCGCCGGGTCTCTGGTCCACTGGCGATATGGGTGGTGAGCATGCCCTAGTGGCAGCGCTCGAGGGGCGAGGCGTGGTGGTAATGACTGGTTGCTCGCACCCGGGGCCCGAGACCGTGGTCCAGAGGGCGTTGGACATGCTTAAGGGGCCGGGCCACGCCTTAATAGGCGGCCTCCACATACATTCTTATCACGAGGGGCTCAGGCTAGGGCGCTTCCTCTCGGGCGCCGGCTTCAAGCTCATTTGCCCCTGCCACTGCACGGGCCCAGAGGCCAAGAGGGGCATTATAGAGGCCTTCACGGGCACCACGCTCCAGTGTGGCGTCGGCAGGCGCCTAGAGCTCTGAGGGAGCACGACAGGATGAGGAGAAGCTTATAAATCCCCTGGGCAGCCGACCTTACCGGGTCCCCCGGTAGCTCAGCCTGGTAGAGCGTCCGGCTGTAGCGGGCGCCCCGAGGGCGTCCCGTGGCAGCTCGCCAGGCTGACACGCCTTGGCGCCCGTGGGGACCGGATGGTCGCTGGTTCAAATCCGGCCCGGGGGACCACCACCAACCATCATTAAACAATACCACTTCTGTCCGAGGATTATCTACTTCGCTGAGGTTCTGGGTTTCAGGGAGAGGAAGACGGAGAGCATGGAACACGGCCATGAAGAGCATGAGAAGCTGGCTAAACTAGACCTCAGGCGTAAAACGCTCTTTGGGCGCCGGGAGATCCGTATTATTGAGAGGTGGGTAAGGCTCAACATAGCTTCTGAGAGGCTCGGGCTGACGGAGCACGGTAGATCTAATTGCCCTGACCGAGGATGGGTTAATCGTGGTAGAGTACAAGCACTCTACCCCGCCTGAGAGGCCGCCGAGAGGGCATGCGTACCAGGCGGCGGCTTATGCTATGTTAGCTGAGGAGCATTTCGGTAAGACGGTAAGGAGCTTTTATATCTACTATGACGATGGGTGTTCGTCAAAGGCCTTCAAGTTCACCTTGACTAAACATCTCAGGGATCACGTCCGTTGGACTGTCAGGAAGATAAGGGCCATAATAGAAGGAGAAGACCTCCCAAGAGCCGAGAGAAAGAAGAAGTGCGCGAACTGTGGTTACTACAGAATTTGTAGGGGTATTTGAGCCTGGCTCGGTTAAGTACACCCTCGCGGTAATTTACGATAGCCATCTCCTGCTTCTTGCTCTTTTACAATTCCCCTGATGGAATTCGCGCGGCATTAACAAGATTATCGGCCCTGAGGCTGAGCAAACTTTCAATTCCTCTGATGGGATTCCCACCCCATACTGGGGGCTATAATTGGAAGTGCGTCATCCCTTATAAGTTTTGGCAACTCCCGTGCGGGAGATTTTTCTTTCCGTCCTCAGACACGTCCCGCCCCTACGCGCGTGCTTGGTTTTTTCTCCAGCTCTAGGGCCTGGGGTAACGTTATGAGGTCCATGCCTTCTGCTCCCGATAGTGGGTGAGCACACGTGAGCGAGAACAAGGGGCTTCAGGGCCGGGGGAAGGCGCTCTACACGCGGGAGCCCTCTTTATAAGGGCCCCTCCGAGCGATTAACGAGGCGTCGGCGATGCCGGTGAGGCAGCCCATAGTGTGCGTGCTGGGTCACATAGATGTGGGCAAGACGCTCCTCCTGGACAGGATACGCAAGACCAGTGTCCAGGCCCGTGAGGCAGGCGGCATAACCCAGCACATAGGGGCCAGCTTCTTCCCCATGGAGACGCTCATGGAGATCTGTGGCCCCCTGATAAAGGCCTATAAGGGTGAGATAAAGATACCTGGCCTCTTGGTCATAGACACGCCTGGCCACGAGGTGTTCGCGAATCTCAGGCGCAGGGGTGGGTCCGTGGCCGACATAGCTATCCTGGTCATAGATATCATGGAGGGCTTCCAGGCCCAGACCTACGAGTGCCTGGAGATCCTTGAGGCCCGTAAGACGCCCTTCTTAGTGGCCGCGAACAAGATAGATCGTATTCCTGGTTGGAGGCCAGTGCCGGACGCGCCCTTCATGGTCTCCTACGCCAAACAAGACCCGTACGTGCGTAAGGACCTAGACGAGCGCATCTACACTATTATGGGCACCTTCTCGCGCCTGGGCTATAAGGCCGATAGATTTGATCGCGTGCAATTCGGGCGCATAAAGACCTACGAGGAATTGATAAAGACGGTCCCGATAGTGCCTACTAGCGCCAAGACAGGCGAGGGCATAGTAGAACTCTTGGCAGTCCTGATAGGGCTCACGCAGCAATACCTGCGCCACCGCCTAGCCACCACGGAGGGGCCAGCGAAAGGCACGGTCTTGGAGGTACGCGAGGAAGTGGGCCTGGGCACGACGGTGAATGCCATAATCTACGACGGCATCTTGAGGCGCGGCGATACCATAGTATTGGGCGGCAAGGGAGGCCCCATAATTACCAAGGTACGCGCTATCCTGCTCCCTAAGCCCCTAGACGAGATAAGGGACCCCAGGGAGCGCTTCCTCTCCGTGGAGGAGGTACACGCGGCAGCAGGCGTCAAGATAGTGGCGCCTGACCTAGAGGATGCTCTAGCAGGCTCATCCATTTACGTCGTCCCGGAGGGCGAGGACCCCGCGCCCTACCTAGAGGCCGTGAGGGCTGAGGTGGAGAAAGTGCGCGTGACCACGGATAAGACAGGCGTGGTGGTGAAAGCCGACGCGCTCGGGAGCTTAGAAGCCATAGTCCAGAGCCTGGCCCGGAAGGGCGTGCCCGTCCGCATAGCTGACGTAGGCGATGTGTGCAAATCCGACGTGATAGAGGCCGCCGTGGTGCGCGAGAAAGAGGAGTCCTACGGCGCTATCCTGGCTTTTAACGTGCGTGTCCTGCCAGACGCGGAAGAAGAGGCCCGTGCCAGGGGTGTGAGGATATTCGAGAGCGACATCATCTACACGCTCATAGACGAGTACATGCGCTGGGCCGAGGAGATACGCGAGACCAGGCTGAGGCGCGAGTTCGAGGCCCTCGTGAAGCCCGGGAAGATAAGGATATTGCCCGGCTTCGTGTTCAGGCACTCTAGGCCGGCTATAGTGGGCGTGGAAGTCCTAGCGGGCCGGATAAAACCGAGATACAGGCTCATAAGGCCGGATGGACGTGATGTGGGCCAGATACTCCAGATACAAGATAGGAAGAAGGCCCTGTCCGAGGCCAAGGCCCCTGCTCAAGTGGCCATCTCCATAGATAAGGCCATAGTCGGGCGCCACATAGACGAGGGCGACGTGCTCTACGTGAACGTGCCGCCTGACCACGCCCGCAAGCTCTTGGAGAAGTTCAGGGACAAGCTCACGCCAGATGAGGTAGAGGTCCTTGAGGAGCTAGAGAAGCTCAGGCGCAAGAAGCTCTTAGAGGAGCTGGGCTGGTGAGCGTAATGCTGGCCAGCTGCCCGCCGGAGAGCTTATAGGGGCGACGTGGGGCCGGTGCTCAGGCGGAGGCTGAGCCATGTCCGGCGAGGAGATCAAGTACAGGATAAATGTCTCGGACCCGAGGACGGGCAAGACGAAGCCCGTGGAACTCACGCCCGAGCAGTTTAGGCCCTTCATAGGCCTCAAGATAGGCGATACCATAGACGGCTCTGTGGTGGGCATGAAGGGTTACGTGCTCAAGATCACGGGTGGCACGGATAAGGACGGTTTCCCCATGAGGCCGGATGTGCACGGGGGCGTGAAGACGCGTATTCTGTTGAGCGGGCCACCAGGTTTCAGGCCTAAGCGGAAGGGAGAGCGCAGGCGCAAGACGGTACGCGGCAACGTGATAACAGAGGACATAGTACAGGTGAATACCAAGATCGTGGCTTGGCCTAAAGAGGAAGCCGAAGCTGGGACCGAGGGAGAAAAGGGAGAGGGGCAGCCGGCCTCTGGCCCCTAGCCGCCCGTCGCTGTTGCCTCAGCCCATATCTGGTTGAAGTACCTTATCTCGGCCTCGGCGGCTTTCTCCGATCTTATCAAGACGCTGGTCTCGTGGTTATACGAGAGGGCGCTCTCCGTCCAGTTGTGGCTGCCCACTAAGACTAAGTAGCGGTCCACTATCATGAGCTTGCAGTGCGTCCTGACGCCTTCACGGTCCCAGGTCGCGTTCACGCCGACTTTCATGAAGTAATTATAAGCCGCCTCGCTTGTCTCGGCGGTCTCACCCTCTATTATGACCGCTACCTCCACGCCTCTAGCGCTAGCGTTCCCCAGCGCCCACACCAGAGCATTCGCGGGGTCATCTGGGTCCCCGGGGTCATACTTCAACACGTACATGATGACGTATACGCTCTCATTGGCGGCCTCTATGAGTTCTTTGGCGACTGAGTAGTAATCCCTATCGTTTATGATGATCACATCGGCTTCGGGCACCAGCGCCTCGTAATTGTGCTTAAGCTCGCGGTAGCGCTCCTGTAGGTCACTATAAGCCGTGTAGAGGAAGGCCAGGGCCGCGGTCAGTAATATCACCATGAGCGTGAGGACGGCTGTGCTCCTGGGAGGCCCCCTGCCCACGCTCCTACACCAGTCTTCCTTTGGAGCCGTGGCCTGTTTATGTGTTAGCCCCGTCAGCTCACGATGGTGTAGGGCACGCCCGAGAGTGTAAAGAATAACAGGATAGCGAAGGAGGCCAGGGGCACTGTGATGTTATCGTCTATGTAGGTCTCGCCTATCTTCTCCACGTGCTCCACTGCGCTGGCTAGGGCAGCCGCTATCACGCCAGCCCAGGAGAAGGGGCCGAGGAAGTAGCCTATGGGGGCGCACACGAGGAACATGGCCACGTTGCCGGACCAGTGCTTGGTACGGCGCTTGAAGAGGAAGTTACGTACTATGCCCGTCAAGCCGTCTCCCACGGCCATGAAGAGTATCGGGACCACGCCTAGCCACCAAGCGCCCGTCAAGAGCCAACTAGCCGTCATTAGGGCGCCCCATACGAGGCAGAAATCGACCTCATACATGTTGTTGGGGTCCTGGAACCAATACATGAGCTCGCCCGTGTGATGGGGCCACCAGCAGAAGAAGGCCAAGAGCAAGGCCATGGCCAAGGGTATGACGAAGGAGCTGAAGAGGCCGAAGACCGGTATGACGAATGCCACGAGGCCGCCGGCGAGGATGTGAATGGCCTTCCTGGCGAAATAAATACCCACGTACTCGTCCCCGTAGCGCCTCAGGGCAGCCTCGTAAACGGCCTTGGAGATGAAGCGGACGACGGCTATGACCCAAGCGAGCAGGACGGCTGTGTAGAGGACCTCTATCGGTTTGACTGAAATTTCCAAGCTCAAATCCAGCACCTCTTGCCTTTCCGGATATCAAGTTAAAAAGCCTTTCGGGAGGTTAGGTCTCGCCGCGCCCGTAGAGCTCCTTCCTGTGGGCCTCGAGCATCTCTATGGGCTTGCCCGCGAACTCAGCGGCAGTGAGCACCTTAGCCCCGTGGTCCCGGGCGGCCTCGTAGACGGGCCCTATCCTCTCGCGGTAATTCAGGTCCCGGAGGAAGTGGTGGTCTACCACGAGCGTCTCCACGCCGGCCTCGAGCACCTTCACCATGTTTTTCACGGACGCCTGGAGGCTCTTGGCGGAGTAACGGAAGCCCAGCATGTAGGTCATAGGCCCATCCAGGTAAACCAGGTCGGGCACCTCGGCGAGTATGAAGGCCACCTGGTCCTCCAAGGCCGGCCCTTCTACATCTGACGTGAAGAGGAATTTCTCACCCCCGCATTCAACGCACACTTCTATCACGTAGCCCAGCCTTGGTCCCGTGCCATGGTAGACGGCCTTAGAGAACTTAAGCCTGGTCTTCCCGAACTCGAACTCCCGGCCATCAGCGGCCTCCAGGCGCTTGGGCAAGCCCTCTAGGACGCTGAGGAAGTAAGCGGCCCGCCCCCTTTGGGAGCGATTGATGTTCTCCGTAGGGTGCTTTATCAAGGCCACCTTACCCTCAAATATCTCTGGCTCATCGGGCATGTGGTGGTCATAGTGATAGTGCGTGACCACCAACACATCGGCCTCGCGGGCGGCCTCCACGATGGCGTTATGGTGCTCTTCCATGCGCATGAGTTCTACCGGGTGGGGCGGCAGGCCGTACCTGCGGGGGGCTAGGGAGACACCCGGATCTATGAGGACCACGAGGTCGTCAGTCCTCACGAGCGTGGCCATGCTCCTTGTCCCCATGCTATCCGCGGCCAGGGGGACTATCTCCAAGCCAGCCCCCGCCACATCCTAGACCCGTGTACCCTATAAGCGGCCTACCACTGGCCATGGCGGCCTGCGTGGCTGGCGAGAGAGCTCAGAAAAGGCCTCCTCGAGGCTGGTTATATAAAAGGGCACCGCTGGGGCGGTTGGCGCAAGCCGAAAGTTTTTAAATCCTGCCCCATCCGGGGAGCTGGGTGCGAAGATGGAGGTCAACCGAAGGCCCTTGAACATGCTGGCCAGGTTCACGAACTCGCCCATCATCATCAAGCTGAAGAACGGCATCGAATACCACGGCGTCATGGAGCAATGCGATGGTTACATGAACGTGGTGCTATCCCAGGCCAAGGAGTACGTGAACGGGCAGCCGACCGTCAATTACGGCACGAATATCCTCATACGCGGCAACAACATACTCTACGTGGTGCTAGAGCCGCCCAAGTAAGCGTCTAAGCCGGGCACTGACGGCCTGAGCCCCATCACGAATTCGAAGGTTGCTGCCTCGTCCACCACAACGCCGAACTTCCTCCTGAAGAACTTGAGGACGTTACGGATATCGCGCGCTAAGAACTCATGGGCGTTGACATGGTCCTTGTAAACGAACTGAGGCCAGTCTATTATGAGCACGGCGCCGTCTGGCTGGATGATGATGTTATACTCGCTTAAGTCCGCGTGTATAATACCCGCACTCACATAGGCCACTCTGACGTTAGATAGGATGTCGGCCAGCACGGGCTCTGGCTCCAAGAGCCAGGTCTCGGCTAGCTCGGCGCCCTCTATGATACCCATGACTATGACGTGCCTATTACGCGCTATTGGCTCTGGCACAGAGACACCGGCCGCGTAGGCCAGCTTAAGGGCCTGGAACTCGCGTTTGGCCGCCGTCCTAGAGCGTATATACCAATCCGCCCAGACAGCCGGGCGTGTATAACCCCTTACGCGCTTCGTCTGCCTGAAGCTCACTCGCCCTAGCCTATGGAACTTCACGGCTACCCTGCGCCCGCCCGGCATAAGGGCGTCGTATACATCCGCTTCCTTGCCCACGCCCAGGGGCCTGCCGAAGGCTTCCAGCACGTCCGCTCTCACGAGCGCGTAAAGGGCCAAGAGGTCGTGGCCGGCCATTCTCAGTACGTAGCCCGTATAAGTGCCAGCCCAGCGCCTTATCAGGCCCAGCTCGTGGAGCCTGTCCAGCCTGTAGCTTATCTCGCGCGGGTGGAGGCCCGAGGCACGTACTATCTCCTCTACCGGCACGTACTCGTGCCTGGTCATCAAGTCCTCTATGGCCCTGAGGACCCTCACGTCCTCTGGCTCGAGAGTCCTCAGGGCCGCGATGGCTACGTCTACTGCCGACAACCCAAGCCACGAGCGAGCGCGCCCTATTAAGCCCTGGCCAGGAAGCCCGGCGGCAGCCTCCTCTCGAGCGTCCTCACGAGCGGGATGGCGACGGCGAGGCCCACGGACACCTGCCCTATATTCACGGGCACTTCGGCCAAGGCGGCCCAGGGGCCTAGAGCGATGGCGAAGGCCTCATAGAGGAAGTAGCCTAACACCATCAGGGAGCCACCGGCCAAGATGACCACGGCCCGCCAGCCGGTCTCCGGGTCCACGCCTAAGCCTAGGGCCGTGAAGAGGACGGCTACCACGACGCCCAAGCAGACCCAGAGGCTGACCGGCACGTAACCGGTGAGCGTGAGAGTGCCGAGCGTGAGGGACACGTGGCCGCTGTAGTAGTGCGCTCCGATAGAGCCAAGGAGGCAGCCGGCGAGCAAGGCAGCTATTATGGTGAGCTGCCTCCAGGCAGCCTGGCTTAGCTTCTCGCCTTTCTTGGCCAGGTAGCCTACTACGAAGCCCTCCACGCCCTTAATCACCAGGGTGCCGGGCGCGTAAATCGGATAGCCGAGCAAGAGGTCCGCGAGGGACGAGCCCACGCCGCCAGCTAGGGCGCCTACCACGGGCCCGAAGAGGAGGGCCACCGTATAGACCATGGTCTCGCCCAAGTTGAAGTAACCCTGAGTAGCCGGCACATAGAGCGTGAAGATGATCGTGGCGATACAGACTAGAGCAGCTCCTATGGCTGCGAGGGCGAGGCTGAGGACGCCACGAGCAGGGCCAGCCATAACAGGTCCCGGCCATCAGCGGGTGATGCATGGGATAAGCTAGTGCTCAATTTGAGCTCAACTTTGTAGCCGAATGAGTAATAAGTCAGCAGCGCGCCGGGGTAGTGATGGTCATGAGAGATATAGGCGCCGACCTCCTCGTCTACGACCCCCTGTCTGATTCCTCCCAGCTTGTGCGGGGCGTGATCTTCGGCCCGAATATATCGCGTAGGCTGGGGCGCGTGCTGGGCCTGAACGCCCTGCCGCCCGGCCGGGCCATTTGCACCTACAGGTGCGCTTATTGCCCCCTGGCGTCCGTAATAGAGCTCGCCTCCTCGCCGGGGGAGGTCAAGGGCTGGCTGCCCGCCGCCCGGGTGGTCGAGGCGCTCATGGATACCTTCGAGGTCCTGGGTTGCCCCTTAGACCAGCTAGACGCCCTGGTGTTGATAGGGAACGGCGAGCCCACCCTCTACCCCGAGCTGCCCGAGTTGGTGTACGGCATGGGAAAGGTGAGGGACCTCTACGCTCCTGAGGCCAAGGTAGCTGTCTTCACTAACTCCTCCCTCTTAGGCGAGAGCAGAGTGCTTGAGGCCCTCTCCATGGCCGATTACGTGGTCGCGAAGTTGGATGCCGTGGACAATGAGCTCTGGGTGGCCCTGAACAGGCCCTATCATGGCTTGCCGGGCTTAATGAGCTTACTGAGGGGGCTGAAGGTCCTCAGGAAAGCCCTTGATGGGGCCGATGGCGAGCTAGTCATTTCGACCACTTTCCTCGAGTTGGCTCAGGAGGGCATTTCAAATGCCTCGGAAGGGCACCTGAGGGCCCTGGCCCGCATTCTCTCCGACCTAGCGCCAGATCAAGTGCATGTAGAGACGCCCCTGCTGCCTCCTGGCTCACCGATAAGGCCCCTCAGCCGGCAGGAGCTGGCCGAGGCTGCCCTCGCCATCGCAGATGCCGTGGGGGAAGAGCGCGTCTTCGTCTTAGCGGGCACCACTCTACCAATACCGGTCAGGCTGTTGAAGCACTCGAAGTACTTAGGCCTAGAAGCCGCTAAGGTACGCGTCAGGTTGCCGGAGCCCACGAGGGCCTTACTCCTCGAAGGTCCCGGCGCTAGGACACGCGTCAAGATATTAGAAGCCCTATCGGCCAAGAGCATGAACTGTAACCAGGTGGCCAAGGCCGTGGGCATAAGTTGGTGGACAGCCCAGAGGCACTTAGAGCGCCTGCTGGAGGCCGGCCTAATAAGAGCAGTTGCCTTTGGCCGTAGGACGCTCTACACTATAACCTCAGCTGGTCTATCGGCTCTTATGGGCTTGCGGGCTAGGGCTAGCGAGGCGCCAGGTCCTCCAACCAGGCTTCTTTAAGGCCCCCGGGCCTGCCTGTGTATCGGCCGCGCCGCGGGAGGTATCAGCTATGACGAGCGCTGAGGAGCTGTGTCGTGAAGTGCTCAAGCGTATAACGCCCACCGAGGAGGAGCGCAAGCACGTCCTGGGCTTGGCCGAGGACTTGATGGCTAGGTTGAGGGCCATATTGGCCGAGGAGGGCCTAGAAGCGGAGGTGTGCTTGGAAGGCTCTTTAGCCAAAGACACCTGGTTGAGCGGGGAAGCAGACGTAGATATATTCGTGCGCTTCAGGCCAGAAGTGCCCCGCAAGTTCTTCAAGACACGTTTCCTCGAGTTGGCCAGGCAGGCGGCCGAGGGCTACGAGCAGGTGGAGCGCTACGCTGAGCACCCCTATTTAGAATGCTTGGCAAATGGCGTCCGCGTGAATATCGTGCCGTGCTACGCCGTCGCGCCTGGGGAATGGCTCTCGGCCACGGACAGGACGCCTTATCACACGGATTACGTGCGCTCCCGTTTAGATGAACGCCTCAAGGGCGAGGTGAGGCTGATGAAGAAGTTCATGAAGGGCATAGGGGCCTACGGGGCCGAGCTGCGCGTTGGGGGCTTTAGCGGCTACCTGTGCGAGCTCCTCGTGCTCTACTACGGCGGCTTCCTCGGAGCCCTGAAGGGCGCCCTGAGGTGGCGCAAGGGGACCGTGATAGACCCAGCCGGCTATTACGAGGGCCGTGAGGAAGAAGCCCGAGAGCTCTTCAGGCACCACCTAATAGTGGTTGACCCCGTGGACGCCGCTAGGAACGCGGCTGCCTCCGTCAGGCTCGATAAGATGGCTGCCTTTGTGGCGGCAGCCAGGGAGTTCCTGGCCAGACCAAGCGAGGTTTTCTTCTTCCCCTCGGGGCCCGGACCAACGGGCGCTGAGGAGCTAGCAGCTCAAATCAGAGCACGCGGCACCTCGCTACTGGCCGTGCACGTTAGGGTAAGCGGCTTAGTGCCTGACGTGCTCTGGGGGCAGCTCTACAGGAGCCTGAGGGGCCTTAGGGGTATGCTGAGAGGGGAGGGCTTTACGGTCCTAAGGGCCTCTGCTTGGTCAGATGAACGTGAGAACTGCGTCCTGCTGTTCGAGCTCGAGTCATTAAGGCTCCCGCCCGTGATGAAGCACGTTGGGCCACCTATCTGGGTGGAGGAACACTCAGAGCGCTTCCTAGCCAAGCACACGGTTAACCCCGATTTGATATGCGGCCCCTACGTGGAGGGCGATAGGTGGGTAGTCCTGGTGAAACGCAAGTGGCCGGACGCGGTCGGGCTGCTGAAGGCCAGATTAGCCGACCGGGGCGGGCGTAACGCTGGTGTGGCTCCCCTCCTAGCCGATCAGGTTGAGGCCAGAGGTTTCCGGGTCATTGAAGGCGAGGGTATAGCGGGCCTCTGCCGCGAGCTTGAGGGCTTTGGGGAGTGGCTAGCTGATTTCCTGGCTGGGAGGCCGAGGTGGCTTGCTCGTAGGGCTTGAAAAACTAGCGAAGGAGCCCTACGCGCTCCTGATAGCGTATCCTCGACCTGAGGAGGCCTTAGTCCAACGCAGGATAGCCGAGCTGGCACGGCTGGGCATAACGCACCTGGAGGTAGGCGGCAGGAAGAAGTTGCCCAACGGCCTCGAGGTGCTGGGAAAAGGGCACGTGGGCGTGGTGGTAGCCGCTAGGACGGCATCTGGCCTAAGGGTGGCCCTGAAGGTCAGGCGCGTAGATGCCAATAGGGCTAGCCTGGGCCACGAGGCTCGCATGCTGACTCTGGCTAACTCCGTGGGTGTGGGGCCGAGGCTTCTGGCCCATACGGCCGATTTCCTGGTCATGGAGTTCATAGAGGGGCCCCACTTGCCCGATTGGCTCTCGACCGGGCCGGATAGGCCGGATGTGGTTTTGGTCCTAAGGAAACTCTTAGAGAAATGCAGGCGGCTGGACGAGATAGGGCTAGACCACGGGGAG
>CAZWYW010000030.1:0-15765 GCA_964638535.1 uncultured Candidatus Bathyarchaeia archaeon
CAGAGGGCCAGGGGCTTGGAGCTAGATAAAGGCGGCCTGTTAGCCCGGGCGAAGCGCTACATACCGATATTAGTGCCGTTGGTGGTGAACGCCATCAAGAGGGCCTGGGCCATGGCGGAGGCCATGGAGACGAGGGCCTGGGGCGCATCGGAGAAGAGGACAAGTCTCTACGTGCTCAAGCTCGGGGGGCGGGATTACCTGGCGTTCTTCATCATCATAGCGGCCACGGCCGCCGTGGTTTACGTGCGCTTCTACTTTTCCTTCCCTTACATCCTCCCATATATAATCTCTGCGCTCAAGGGGCTGTTCTGACCTAGGGCGGTGAGAGAAGCCTTTTAAGATCAGCTAGCCCGCCCACGGCCGGGAGTTACTTGTTGGAGGTAGAGCGGCTGGGGGCGCTGAGGAGGGCGGCGCATGAGATACTCGAGGGCGCACGTAGGGCCATCGATGAGCTAGAGCCAAGGCAGGTAGAGAAGTTCATAAGAATACTCATGAAGGCCAAGGAAGAGGGGCACAAGATTTTCGTGGTCGGAATGGGGAGGAGCGGTTTCGTGGGGCGCGCCTTTGCCCTTAGGCTCATGAATATGAGCTTTAACGTCTACGTCGTCGGCGAGACCATAACGCCAGCCGCCGAGGAAGGCGATATTTTAATCGCTATTTCCGGCTCGGGGGAGACCAAGGGAACGGTGACGGCTGCTGAGGCCGCTAAAGAAGCCGGCGCTCTCGTGGTAGCCGTGACCTCGCACCCCGAATCGCCTCTGGGCCGCCTGGCCGATCACGTCGTGGTCGTGAAAGGCCGTACGAAGATTGCAGCTAGGAAGGACTACATAGCACGGCAGATGATGGGGGAGAGGGAGCCCCTAGGCCCGCTGGGCACGATATTCGAGAACGCCTGTATGGTCTTCTTGGACAGCCTCATAGTGGAGCTCATGCATAGGCTCGATATGACCGAGGAGGACCTACGCCGCCGGCATACCAACATTGAGTAAGCCAGGCGGCCCGGTGGTTTTTGACGGGGGGCCTGGGAGCGCGTCGAGTAGGCCGCTTAAACCTACAGTTCTGTCTCACGTTCTTTCACGGCCCTCGCTATCTTCTCCATCACCGGGCCGGGGAGAGCCACGTCCTCCTTCGTGATACGCGCTGGCCTGACCACCATGCCCCGCCCATCTATTATAATGACCTCGTGCATGGTGAGGCTGTGAGGCGTCTGGCGCATTTTCTCGACTAGGAGGAACCGCCTTAATACACCGCCCCTCACGAAGCGCCTGAAGCGTATGATGCCGTCAGCTATGTGCTCTATGCCGAAGCCGAACGCCTCGGCGGTGGTGATGGCGTATTGGCTCACGGCCAGCGTGGTGAAGTTCCAGCGGGCCAGCACCTTTTTCACGAAGTAAGAGTACTTGCGGGCCATAGCTGGCTTATCGAGCCAGAAGGCCGACATGCTGTCTATCACCAGCCTGCCCCTGCCGCGCCCCAGCTCCTTCTTGGCCTCTATGACCTTATCCACCAGGGCCTCCACGTCGAGTGACTTGAGGGACCAGCGGTCCTCAAGGCCCGTCAGGGCATCTATTATTATGAGCTTCCCGGCCTCAACGGCTCCCTCAAAGCCGAAATCGAATTGCCCGGCCTGGCAGATGATGCTCTCCCTGCTCTCCTCCGTCGTAACGTAGACGCACTTATCGCCCTCTTTTATGCCCTGGGCTATGAAGTGCATGCAGAAAATCGTCTTGCCCGTGCCCGGCTCGCCTGTGACGGCCACGAGGAAGCCCTCAGGTATGCCGCCGGCTATGAGCTCGTCCACTTCCGGTATGCCCGTGGAGAGGCGCCTCAATTCTGTCAAGCTTAGCCCCTATCTAGTCCCGCTCGGAGCCCGGGTAATAAATTAAGCTATTGGGGCCTAAGCTGCTCCCTCGCCCGTCTTAAGCGCCAGGTGGGCTGAGGAGCTTGAGGCCCGTGGCCGCGTCTAAACGCCTGGTGAGCGCGGCTCCCGCTAGCTCTAATATAGCCAGCTCGGCTGTGGGGCTCACCACGCAGCCCTCGAGCAAGTGGCCCCCGTAAGCCCGCCCTTCCTCATCGCATACGCAGATGTGGGCGTGCACCACTAGCTCGCCGCCTGGTCCCTCGGAGATATTACCGAGGCAGGAGGCTATCTCAAGTGGCCCAGCCAACTCCACGGTCTTATAGCGGCCCTCGCCCAGGTAGAAGCCTATCTTAGCCTCCCTCAGCGCCCCTATACAGGCCAGCAGGCCAGCGCGGACGCCGGCAGAAGAAGCGCACTCCCGGATAGAGGCCAGCAGGTCCGTGCCCTCCTCGAGCCTGAAGAAGAGGAAACGGCCTATGCGCCCCTCCGCTACCAACAACCTGCTCACCCTAGCCTCGGGTCCTCCTAGCACTTATAGAAATGGCCGTCAGGGAGGTTGGTGATGAGCAGTGGAGCAGTTGGGGGCGCTCGGCCTGACGGACCTTAAGCTGGCCCGGAAGGGGGCGGAAGCCCACATCTACACGGGCAGGTGGTTGGGCAGGCCGGTGGTGGTGAAGCACAGGGCGCCCAAGGCCTACAGGCACCCGGAGCTGGATAGGGCGATAAGGTCCCGTAGGGCGGTGAGGGAGGCCCAGGCCCTCCACAGGGCCAAAGAAGCTGGCGTGCCAGCTCCCGTCGTTTACCTAATCGATAGGAAGACGGCCACATTAATCATGGAGGAGGTAAAAGGGAAGCGCCTAAAAGAGCTCTTAATCGAGGAAGGGCGCCAAGCTATCTGGGCTTTCAGGCAGTTGGGCGAACTCATCGGGCGCCTCCACCGGGCCGGCTTAATTCACGGCGATATAACGACCTCAAACGTGATAGTAGCGCCGGATGGCTCGCTTGTGCTCTTGGACTTCGGCCTCAGCGAGTTCTCGACTGACCTGGAGAAGAGGGGCGTGGACCTCCACTTGCTTAAGCGCGTGTTGGAGAGCACTCACCACGAGGTGGCCCGAGAGGCCTGGGAGGCCTTCTTAGAGGGTTACAGGGCCGTGATGGGGGAGGCGGCCGAGGCCGTGGTGCAGAAGGTACGCGATATCGAGCTCAGGGGACGCTGGGTGGCCGAGAGGAGAAGGGGGCCAGGTGGCCCTCAGCCTTAAGCAGCGGGCGGGGCCCGCGATTGGGGTGCGGGTAGGCTTGAGGCCCAAGGACCTGGTGCCGCCTAAGGTGGTCTACCTGGCTTCCACGAACATTCACAAGTACCTCGAGGCCCGCGAGGTGATGGCCTCCCACGGCCTGAGCTTGGCCTTCCTACGCGAGGACGTGCCCGAGCTGCAAGGCGATGACGTGGCCGAGATAGCTGCCTGGGGCGCCCGTTGGGCAGCTGATAAATGGGACCTGCCCATCTTGGTCGAGGACACGGGCCTCTTCATAGAGGCCCTAAATGGCTTCCCCGGCCCTTACGCCTCCTACGTGCTGAAGACCATAGGCCTGGAGGGCATCCTCAAGCTCCTAGAGGGCGTGGAGGACAGGAGGGCTTACTTCAAGACGGCCCTGGCCTTCTGCGATGGGAAGGGCGTTGAGCCCGTGGTCTTCACGGGCGAGGCCCACGGTACCATAAGCCATGAGCCCAGGGGCTCCGGCGGCTTCGGCTATGACCCCATATTCGTGCCTGAGGGCGGGGATGGCCGTACTTTCGCGGAGATGTCCAAGTCCGAGAAGAACACGCTCTCCCACCGCGCTAAGGCCTTCAAGGCATTCGCCGAGTGGTTCGCACGCGAGAGGGGGTTACGCGCTCGCTGACGGCCGCTCTAATGGATGATGCAGACTAACCCTTATATCTAGCTGGCACGAGCGCTACCCGAGCTAGAGGGGCTGATGGGACGTGCATAAGAAGGAGCGCGGCAAGTCGCATTCCACGCGGCCGGTGAGCAAGCGCCCGCCATCCTGGTGCACCTACAAGCCCGAGGAGGTAGAGGCGTTGGTAGTGAAGCTGGCTAAAGAAGGGCATCCACCCAGCATGATAGGCATCATCTTGCGCGACCAGTACGGCATACCGCTCGTGAAGCCCATCACGGGCAAGTCTATAATGCAGATACTGCGCGAGCACGGGCTGGCCAGGCCCATCCCGGAGGACCTAGAGAACCTAATAAGGAAGGCTAACAGGCTCGTGGCCCACTTAGAGAAGCACAGGAAGGATTACCACAACAAGAGGGCGCTTCAGATAATAGAGGCCAAGATCCATAAGTTGGCTAAATACTACAAGCGCAAGGGTATTTTACCGCCTGATTGGGAGTATAAGCCGAGGGCTGGCGCCTTCGGCTGAAGGTGGCCTTCATGGCCATAAGCCTAGATCAGTTCGGCCGTGAGGGCTTCTTCAGGGCCGCTCACAGGGCAGCTAGCCAGCTCAAGCGTTGGGCCGAGGAAGGCCAAGTCATCACGGTCGTCTCGCACGTGGACGCGGATGGCATAGCCGCCGCCGGCATCATGGCCTCCTGCTTCTACCGGTTAGGCACGCCCTTCAGGGTCCGCGTGGTGCCCTGGCTAGACGAGGCCACAGCGGCCGAGCTGGCCAACGGGTCCGAGGGGCCCTTCGTTTTCACGGACATAGGCAGCTCCTACATGGATATCTTGGCCAGGGAGTTAGGGACGCGCGAGGCCATAATACTCGACCACCACCCGCCCTCGAGCTCGCCTCCACCTGGCTGGGTAGAGGTCAACCCGCACAACCACGGATTAGACGGCTCGCGGGACGTGAGCGGGGCCGGCGTGGCCTACCTAGTGGCCAGGGAGCTCGGGGCGGGCTTCAGAGACCTGGCCCACTTGGCCGTCATAGGGGCTCTCGGGGACCTACAGGATTGCTTCAAGGGCCGGGAGCTCGGGGGCCTCAATAGGTTAGCCGTGGACGACGCCGTCCAAGCTGGCTTGCTTGAGGTCCAGCGCGATCTGGTGTTCTACGGCCGCGAGACCAGGCCGGTGCACAAGGCCATGGCCTATACCACCAGCCCCCTCATACCCGGTATAACATACCGAGAGGACAACTGCCTGGCCGTCTTAGCGAAGGCGGGCATAAAGGTCAAGGTAGATGACCGCTGGAGGGCCGTGAGGGACCTGACGGACGAGGAGAAGCAGAAGCTCCTAGACGCCCTAGCGGCCTTCCTGGCCTCCAGCGGCTACAGCCCCGAGTTGGTCAAGGAGTTCGTGGGAGCCGTTTACACGCTCGTGCGCGAGGAGCCCTGGACGCCGCTGAGGGATGCCCGCGAGTTCGGCTCGCTCTTGAACGCCTGCGCCCGGATGGAGAGGCCTGACCTGGGCGTGGCCGTCTGCATGGGCGATAGATCCAGGGGTCTGGAAGAGGCCATGCGCGTCTTAGACGAGTACCGATCCAAGCTGGCCGAGCTAGTGGCCTGGGTCCACAGCGAGCCGGGCGCGTTGGAGGAGCGGGAGCACATCTTGGTCCTGCACGGCAGGGATATCGTGGGCGATAGGATGGTGGCGGCCGTGGCCTCCATACTCTCCTCCGGCATGGTCGGCAAGGCCAAGCCCTTGGTGGCCTACGCTCTCTCCGAGGACGGCGAGACAGCCAAGGTATCGGCTAGGCTGCCGCCCGGTGGGCCGAGGCTGGACCTAGGGGCTGTGATGAAGGAGGCAGCGGCTAAATGCTCCGGCTTGGGAGGGGGCCACGACGTAGCGGCTGGCGCTAGGATACCGGCTAGCGAGCTGGAGAAGTTCTTAACGCTCGTGGAAGAACTCGTGAGGAGGGCCATCAGGCCGTGAGGGCCTTCGAGGCCGTGTTAAAGCTCGCTTACCCAGATACCGCTAAGGCCAGGGCTATTTATGACGCGGTGAGGCCCGATAACGAGCGGCTCCCGCGGGGCCTCTCGATAAGGACCGTGTTGTCCGGCAGCACGATCAAATTCGAGGTGAGGTGCGAGAAAGGCCTTGGGAGCCTCTGGGCCACCCTAGACGACCTGTTAGAGTGTGTTCAAGCAGCCGAACGGGCTTTAGGCCAGTTGAGCCAGCGTGATAAAGCCAGATGACAGGAGCCTCTTGGCCTTCATGCGAGATGAAGGCCAAAAGCCTTAAGGGCGCTAACCAGCCTCTGGGGCCTCAGGTGCCTCCCTTGGCAGGCCAAGCTAATCCTAGCGAGCTCGAGAAAGTGCTCGGCAAGCTCCCGCCCGAGTTGCGCTCAGAGCTTGAGGATTTCTTCCTAGACAGGTACGACAGGATGAGGTCAGTGAGTTCGCGCCTAGCCTACGCTTACGTGGCCTTGAGCCTGGCCCGGCACGCGGGTATCAGGAGCCTGAGGGAGCTCGATAAGCCCGCTTACCTGGCCTGGAAGAGGGCTTTAGTACACTCGGGCGCTTCGGACTTCACCATCAGGTCCTACGTAGCGCGGGTAAAGGCCCTGGTGAGGTGGGCGAGGGATGGCCAACTCCCAGCCTGGCTCCAGGCCGAGAGAGGGACGCTCTGGGACCTCTACTCCAGCGGAGAACACCTGAGGGATAAGATACTCAGGCCCGAGGAATTCGAGGCGCTCTTGAACGCCTGCGGGCACGTGAGGGACAAGGCCATACTGGCCGTGTTAGCTGAGACAGGCTTGCGCATCGGCGAACTCCTCTCCTTACGCCTCAGGGACGTGGAAGAACTGCCAGATGGCGCCTTCAGGCTGAGGGTCCGTGGTAAGACAGGTCTCAGGACCGTGGTAGCCATAGCTTCAGCGCCCCTCTTGGCTGAGTGGCTTAAGGCCCATCCGGCTTCCGGCGACCCAGACGCGCCCCTCTGGACCACCATAAAAGGCAAGCCCAGGCCCCTGAGGCCCAAGGCCTTCAGGGAGCACCTCCGCCACTTGGCCAAACGCGCTGGCCTGAAGAGGACCATTCACCCTCACATGCTCAGGCACACGCGTATGACACAGCTCGCCCGCGTCCTCACGGAGCAGGAGCTGAAGGTCGTGGCCGGCTGGAGCAGGGCCAGCAGGATGGCGGCTGTTTACGTGCACCTCTCGGGCCGCGATGCAGAAGCAGCGCTGAGGAAGGCGCTGATGGCCGAGACGAACCAAGCTAGTGTCCTCCACGCGGGACAGCCGATTAGCACACGGGCTAGGGGGCTGGACCTTGGCGGGCAGCCGTAGGTCAGGTGTCGAGCACGAGAGGGCGTTGGTCAGAGAGGCCTGGGAGAAGGGCTTCTTCGCCATAAGGGCTGCTGGCTCCGGCTCCGGCACGTCAGCTTACCCGAAGCCCGATTTGATCATCTTCAGGCCGGGCGGCGTGGTAGATGTGGTCCAAGTCAAGACCACGAGGAAGAACAGAGTAAGGTTCACGCCCAGGGCCTGGGCCGATGAGGTCCGTGCAGCCAGGAGATTAAGGGCACTGGGCTTCCAGGTCCGGGTGTGGCTTAACCTCAAGATCTTGAAGCCCGGCAGGCCCAGGGAGGCCATGCTGAGGATAGATGGGCACGAAGAGGAAGCGCTCGTCGTTGATTACGATGCCAAGAGAGATTTATTGCGCTATAAATGGAGGGAACCTCAGACTAAGAGGCACCGCGGAGAAAGCAGGTTGGCTTAGGAGGGATTCCGGCGACATCACTGCGGCGGCAGCTCTATCCTTATTATCCTGCGCTTCTCGAGCCTCTTGATGGCGTCTAAGAACTCACTGCGCTTCCTGCCATCGTTCTCGAGCCTCCTGAGGAGGTCGCTGACCCTAGCCCTACCTCGGCCTCGGATGTCGTTCCTGAGATAGTCAAGGACCGCGCGCTCCACACGGCCACACTTCCATGTTGTGTTCCTGACCAGCACTATTATTCCTTCTAGTAATCTACTTCTCTCCCCCTTTGCCACCCCTCTCCCCGATAACCCGAGTAAGAGAGACTACTTATAACCTTTTTCACCAAAAGGGTTATGTCGGGGGCGCATCTCCCCATAAGGCTTAACCGGCCGGTTAGAGGCGATTTTAACGTGAGAGCATGTGGCCGATAAGGGATATAAATCCCACGCGCAGGCCCCCGGTGATGACCAGGCTCCTCCTGATGGCTAACCTGGTCCTCTTCGTGCCCGTGTTCTGGGCGCGCTACGTCTTGGGGAGCGATGTGCTTTACAGCGCCATTATCTACTCCTTAGGGCTAGTGCCAGCCCGCCTGTTAGCCTTGCAGGACCTCCACGCGCTCTTCACATCTATGTTCGTCCACGCGGACCTCCTTCACATAATAGGCAACATAGTCTACCTCCATATCTTCGGCGATAACGTAGAGGACACCTTAGGTAGGGTGCCTTACCTGGCCTTCTACTTGGCCTGTGGGCTAGCAGCCACGGTCGTCCACGTCCTCGTGTGCTTGCTCGTTAACCCGGCTCTCTTGGCGGTCCCCCTCGTGGGGGCTTCGGGGGCCATATCGGGGCTCCTGGGCGCTTACATGGTGTTCTTCCCGAGGGCGCGTATCATGACAGCGGTGTTCTATTACGGTTATACCGTGATCGAGGTTAAGGCCCTTTATTACATAGGCTTCTGGTTCGTCTATCAGCTCCTCTGGGGCCTTCTGGTAGCGGCCACAGGCATGCCTGTGGCTGTGGCGTTCTGGGCGCATATAGGCGGTTTCGCCACCGGCGTAATGTTAAGTCTACCGCTGAGGCAGCGGGTTAGGGCTGCCGCGCTAGCAGCTGCCTGGGAGGTGTGGTGAGCTTGGGCGAGCGGGGCAACACGGTTAAGATCGCGCTCCTGGCCTTAGCGCCGATCTTGGCGGCGCTGGTTTTCTGGGCCGGCCTCATGTTGGTCTTGGGGACGCCTTACCCCCTCATGGTGGTAAGCGGCTCGAGCATGGAGCCCACGCTCGAGGACGGGGACCTGGTGGTAGTCAAAGGCATCAGGATAGAGGACATCAAGGTGGGCGATATAGTGGCCTTCTACGAGCCCAGGACGCACGCCAAGATCATCACCCATAGGGTCATCCGGATCGTGAAGACACAGAGCGGGAAGGTGCTCTTGGAGACGAAAGGCGATAATAACCCGGAGTCCGATTACGAGCGCTGGGGCTGGCTGGTGTCAGAGGACGACTTGATAGGCAAGGTGATCTACAGGCTACCGGGCCTGGGCAGGGTGGTGCGCTTCATGAGGACGCCCGTGGGCGTGCTCCTCATAGCGATGTTCTACGGGCTCCTCCTCTACGAACTCTTTAAGAGGCCCTAGTCAGGAGGGGCAGCTGGCCTTGTTGGGCGGTTACACGGGCCGGTTGTTGAAGGTCAACCTCTCGAGGGGGAGTGCCCGCGTAGAAGAGCTAAGGGAAGGGCTCCTGAGGGCGTTGATAGGCGGCAAGGGCCTCGGGGCCTGGCTCCTCCTGAAGGACCTAGGGCCTCGGGCTGATCCCCTTGGGCCGGAGAACGAGATCGCCTTCCTCACCGGCCCGGCTAACGCCACGGCCATCCCCGGCGCTTCTAGGCTGGCTTGTGTCTTCAAATCGCCGCTCACAGGTATCTGGGGCGAGAGCTACTGCGGGGGCTCCATAGCGCCCGAGCTGAAAGCAGCTGGCTTCGATGCCGTGGCTATTACTGGCCGCGCCCGGGAGCCCGTCATGTTAGTGGTAGAGGACGGGAAGGCCGAGATAAGGCCAGCTAAGGATATCTGGGGCCTCGACACGTTTGAGGCAGAGGACGCAATAAAAGAAGAACTCGGCGAGGGCTTCAAGGTGCTCTGTATAGGCCCAGCAGGCGAGAAGCTCGTCAAGTTCGCCTGTATCTGCCATTCCAAGGGCCGCCAGCTAGGCCGCTGTGGCGGCGGGGCCGTGATGGGCTCTAAGCGCCTGAAGGCCATAGCGGTCCACGGGACGGGCGAGGTGGACGTGGCTAAGCCCGAGGAGGTTAGGGAGCTCGCCAGGGAGATAGCAGGCAAGGCCAAGGAGATTCTCTACAGCCTGACGAAATACGGCACGCCAGCCATAATGGCCAGGACAAACGCCACCGAGACGCTACCCACGCGTAACTGGCTGGAGGGGAGCTTCCCCGGTTACGAGAAGATAGGGCATAAGGCCATGAAAGCACGCTTGGTAGTGGCCTCTAAGGCCTGTAAGGGCTGCCCGGTGGCCTGCGGCAAGCTCTCCGAGGTGCGGGAAGGTCCTTACGCTGGCTGCCGGGTCGAGGGGCCAGAATATGAGACGCTCTTCGCTTTAGGCCCCCTCTGTTATAATGATAGCCTGGAGGCCGTGGCTAAGCTGAACGAGCTCTGCGATAGGCTGGGCTTAGACACTATATCGACCGGCAATGTGCTGGCCTTCGCCATGGAGTGTTACGAGAAAGGCCTGATAGGGCCTGAGGACACAGGCGGCCTAGAACTACGCTTCGGTAACCATGAGGCCATGGTAGGGGCCGTAGAGCGCATCGCGGCTAGGGAGGGCTGGCTCTTTGACGCTCTGGCCGAGGGGATCGCTAGGGCGGCCAAGGTCATAGGTAATGAGGCCGAGAAATTGGCCGTCCATGTGAAAGGCCTCGAACCCCCGGGTTATGACCCGAGGGGCCTGAAAGGCGTAGCTCTCGCTTACGCGGTTTCGGCCAGGGGAGCCTGCCACCTCAGGCACGTGACCTACAGGCCCAACCTGACGGGGCAACATCCCTTCAAGCCGGGCGTGAGCGTGGACCGCTTCTCCTACGAGGGCCAGGCCGAGATGGTGGTAGAGTTAGAGGACTTCTACGCGGCCGTGGACAGCATGGTGCTCTGCCGCTTCCTCTGCCTCCCGACCATAGGGCCCGTGCTCTGGGAAGAGCTAACAGCCATTTACTCGGCTACCACGGGCTTAGACATCAAGCCCGCTGATCTGAGGGCCATAGGAGCCAGGATAAACGATTTAGTGAGAGCCTTCAACGTGAGGGAGGGCGTGAGCCGCGCTGACGACACGCTGCCGGATCGCTTCTTCGAGCACCCAATAGCGGGCCAAGTAGTGGACCGCGCTGCCTTTGAGCGCATGTTGGACGAGTATTATGCCCTTAGGGGCTGGGACGAGCAGGGCAGGCCGAGGGAGCCACTTGAGCTGCCTCAGTAGCCAGGCCGCGGGCAGAAGCCTTTAATGCCGGTCTTGCGCATAAGCCCGGTATGCCGTACGTAAGGGAACTCCAGGCCAGGATAAGGGAGTTGGCCGAGCGCAAGGGGGCCGTTATATTAGCCCATAATTACCAACGCGCTGAGGTACAGGAGATAGCGGACTATATAGGTGACTCGCTCTTCCTCGCCCGGAAGGCCATGGAGGTAGATGCGGAACTCGTGGTCTTCTGTGGCGTGGATTTCATGGCCGAGACGGCCGCCTTCCTGAACCCCGATAAGCGCGTAATCCTACCCGAGAAGGCATCTACTTGTCCCATGGCGGCCCAGCTGCCGGCCTCTCTCGTCAGGGAGGTAAAGCGCGAGCATCCCGGCGCGCCGGTGGTGCTCTACGTGAACACGCTGGCCGAGGCCAAAGCGGAAGCAGACGTCATATGCACTTCCGCAAACGCCATAGAGGTCATAAAGGCCCTGGGGGCCGATAAGGTCATCTTCGGGCCTGATAGAAATCTCTGCTGGCACGTCGCCAGGCACCTACCGGGCGTGGAGCTGGTGCCTGTGCCCGAGCACGGCTATTGTTATGTGCACAAGCTCTTCACGCCTGAGGAGGTGCTGAAGCTGAAGGAGGAGCGCTGGCCAGGCGCGCGCCTCCTCGTCCACCCTGAGTGCGACCCGGAACTCCAACTAGCCGCTGATCTCGTGGGTTCCACGTCCCAGATGTATAAGTATGCTCGCGACTCGCCCGACGGGGTCTTTTTAGTGGCCACCGAGATAGGGTTGGTAGAGCGCATGAACAGGGAATTGCCCGGCAAGCTAGCTGTCCCGGCTAAGCCAGACGCTATTTGCGCCGAGATGAAGCTTATCACACTTGAGAAAGTGCTCAAGGCCCTCGAGGAGGAGAAACCGGTCGTCGAGGTGCCTAAGCCCATAGCCGAGAAGGCCCGGGAGGCTGTCGAGCGTATGTTCGAGCTAATGGGGGCGCTGAAGCGTGAGATCGGCGGTGCCGCTCGTTGAAGCCAAGGTGAGGGAGGCCCTGGCCGAGGACATAGGGTTTGGCGACCTCACCAGCCGATTAGTAGTGCCTGAAGAAGCCAGCGCCGTAGCCGAGATAGTGGCTAAGGAAGAGGGCATCTTGGCCGGCGTGGAAGAGGCCAGCTTGGCTTTCGAGCTCCTCGGCTGCCGTGTCCTCGATACCGTGAAAGACGGATCTCGTGTGCGGCCAGGCGACGTAGTGCTGCGCGTGGAGGGGCCAGCTAGGGCGCTCTTAGCGGCTGAGAGGACGGCCCTGAACTTCCTCATGAGGATGAGCGGCATAGCAACCGCTACGGCAGAAATGGTGCGCCGAGCCCGCGAGGTCAACCCGCACGTGAGGATAGCAGCCACCAGGAAGACCGCGCCGGGGCTGAGGTATTTCGATAAAAAGGCCGTCGAGCTGGGCGGCGGCGATACACACCGGCTGAGATTAGATGATTGTGTCCTCATAAAGGACAACCATATAGCTATCGTGGGCTCCGTGGCCGAGGCCGTTAAGAAGGCCCGTGAGGCCGTGAGCTTCACGAAGAAAATCGAGGTAGAGGTCGAGAGGCCGGAGGACGTTCTTGAGGCAGCGAGGGCTGGCGCTGATATAATAATGTTGGACAACTTCACCGTAGAAGAGGTTAAGGAGGCCCTGGCGCTCTTAGAAGAAGTCGGGCTCAGGTCTAAAGTGCTCGTGGAGATCTCGGGCCGCATAAGGCCGGATAATGTGGCTGATTACGCTAAAACGGGCGTCGATATAATATCCTCGGGCTACCTAACCCACTCTGCTAAGGCCCTGGACTTTTCCATGAGGATAGCAAGCGGCTAATGAGCACGTTGTGTGCCTGCTAGAGCCGTTCTTATAAAGGGGGTTTTAAGCCTTAAATAGACCCCACCATGCATGGAAGAGCGAGGTGGTAGGTCATACCACGGTTGAGGCGGAAGCGAGAACCCGATGTGACTATACAGAACGTAGTTGCCTCGGCCAACCTCAGGCAGAAAATAGATCTCGACGCCATAGTAGCCTCCTTCAAGGACGTGGAGTACCGGCCTAATGAGTTCCCTGGCCTTGTCTTCAGGCTCAAGAAGCCGAAGACGGCGCTCCTTATCTTCAGCTCGGGCAAGATGGTCTGCACGGGCGCTAAGAGCGAGAAAACCGCCATAAGGGCCGTGAACACGGTGGTTAAGAGGCTCAAGAAAGCCGGTATAGTGATAAGGGGCAAGCCCGAGGTGGAGATACAGAATATAGTGGCCTCAGGCGACCTCCACGGCGAGATAGATCTAGAGAGGGCTCAGCTGGAGCTCGAGGACACCATGTACGAGCCAGAGCAGTTCCCGGGCCTAATATACAGGATGAAGGATCCCAAAGTCGTCATACTACTCTTCGCGTCTGGTAAGCTCGTGTGCACGGGTGCTAAGAGCGAGGAACAGGTGCACGAGGCCGTGAAGAAGCTCCACACCATACTGGAGGAAAAGGGCCTGATATACTACCCGGGAGAAGAAGAGGAGTTCGAGGAGGAATACGAGTAAGCGCGCCTCACCCATGTCCCCGCGCGGCTATGAGCTGGTCATAGAACACTATCGCAGACCCGACGTACCCCGCGAAATAGCCCGATTCTCTAAAGGGCGCTGGGTTGCCATCCATTGCGAGACGCGGGACGAGAGGGGGCGGCCTCTCCTCATCAGGTACGGTAGGGCCGGGCCTAGAGGGCCCAAGAAGCCTCTCAGGATCGATGGCCCAGGCGATGTAAGGCGCCTTTTATCAGAACTCTCGCGTTTTAAGCCGAGGACCTTCTACGCATCAGCCGCCATATACGTGAGGCTCGAGGCGCCAGAAGACACTTACTACCCAGGCAGCGCCACGGCCTTCACGCCTACCTGGGACATAGATAACGAGCCCACGGCCTGGAAAGCGACGCTTGAGGCAGCAGAAACCATCTTAGCACTCTTAGAGCGCTGTGACGTGGTTAAATCGGTCTTCGTGAAGTGGTCAGGCCGTGGAGCACATGTGCACCTCCACCAGGGCGCCATATCCCCGGAGCTCTTCGCCGATCGCGGGCCGTTAGACGTGGCCTACGCCATAGTAGAGTACGTGCTCCTCAAGGTCGAGCACGAGCTAACGCGCATAAGGGAGCGCTGGGGAGCCGGGCAGCTCAAGGTGGAGAACAAGATAGACCCCCAGCGCGTCTTCACGTGCCCCCTCACGCTCCACAGGGAGCTAGACGTGGTGGCCGTGTGCGTGAGGCCTGATGAGCTAGGCGATTTCACGCCTGAGTGGGCAAGGCCGAACTCCTTCAAGCACTGGCCAGGCTGGGATAGTTATGAGCCTGGGGAGGCAGACGAGCTCGCCCTGAAGGCCCTGGAGGTCGTGGGGCCATATCCGAGACCCTACAGGCCCAGGAAGCGGAAGACCAAGCGCCTTGAAGACATGATAAGGAAGTATTTAGACACGCCATCCGAGCGTTAAGCGATTGAGGGGCTGGTGGCTGAGAGGGGCCTAGTCAGGATAAGGAAGGGATGGATGGCCACTAGGTAATGAGGCCTCAGAGGCTAATTCCCTCATCACCCCTCAGTCCATCAGGGTGTCATCACCAGCGCCTGCCTGAGAGGAACCCTCGGGCCGCGAAATCAAGCTTAGCCTTTTACTCGACCATCTCAGGCCCGTGAGGAGGCCTAAGGGCATGGGATGGCTTGAGCGCACCTCCCGGGCCATGGACTACCTCACGGGCAGATGGTGGTTCTACCTGCTCCTGCTCGCCCTAGGCTTCTTCCTCCTGCCCCCCTACGCCTCCAAGGGCTACTCCTGGCCCGAGATACCGGACGTGGTGGCCGAGGGCCTGAGCCACGCGGTCATCTACGAGCTGGTGCGCCTGGCCTGGCCCGCTGCGCTCTTGCACGTGCTGGCCCTGGCCGTCATAGCTGCCGTGGTCCTCTGGGGCGAGAGGGCAGCTAAGGCCTTCGACCTCTAGGCCTTCGCCACCTACCTGGCCATCGCGATGGGGCAGAGCATGGGCACCTCCGAGCGCTACGGGCTAGTGGTCCTGACGGGCAACATGGTCGTGACCCTCCTAGTGGCCTTCTCATGGGCCTGGGAATGCGCGGTCGGCCGAAACAAGTTCAGGCGCGAATACATGGCCAAGAGGCGCCTCTGGCTGGTGCCCTTGGCCGCCTGGGCCTACTGGTCGCCCGTGGAGCCCTTCCAGCTAGACCCGCGCTACCTGCTCTTGGGCTACTTCGGCGTGGCCTACTGCCTCACCACGCCCGTGGTGCTCACGCTCATGGCCCTCTACCACCCGGACGTGAATAAGCCCGTCATGAGGCTCACGGCCTTCCTGGGCCTGGCATTCGGCGTGCTGAACGTAACCCGGCTGCTCACAGCAGGCTCTACGCCTGTGGCCCTCTGGGAGGGCACCATACTGCACCTGCCGCTCCTCATCACGAGCGCCTACGCTCTGGCGCTCACCATCAGGACGCCTCGCAGGCGAGAGGGATAGGCCTCCAGGCTTAGGCTTCTCCACGGGCACAGCCCGAGCTTGGCGTGCTGAGATAAGGGAGCATTAGGATGATATTCCCCAAATAAATCTGCTCGATCAACAGCACATGCACGTCTTTGCATATATATGGTCAATAGCGCGGAGGGTAAAGTGTGATATACAGCACTGCCAGGCATTTTTCCGTGCAACAGCCGATAATTAATCTTATATGAGAGTTAGGCAAGCCTAACTCTGGAGTTAGGAGGGCCTAAGAAGTGGCCAGGGTGGTCAGGCTGAG
>CAZWYW010000031.1:0-15641 GCA_964638535.1 uncultured Candidatus Bathyarchaeia archaeon
TTAAGCCATCTGTTCCCCTCATGTTGCCCAATACCTCTGGCCTAAGACCTGAAAACGCCATTAGAGCTATTGAGACCCTGGCTCTCTCACCTGCGTAGCAGAGTATCTTCCTCAGCTCCTCTTTGGTCGGTATCCTTTCATCCTCTATTATTGGCGTCTGGTTCCTATTGCCTACCTTGATCTTCCTCACCAATCTTATCCCATTGAATTCAAGCCAAGAGCGAACAGCCTTTAGGTAGTTCTCAACGTATCCGGGCGATTTACCTGCCTCAAGCTGCTCATCGATGAAGTCCATTAACATATCCTCGACCTTTGTGATATCCTCTTTAGCCATGTCAACAAGTTGTTGTGGCGTTAAATTATGAGCTCTGAGGAAGCGATAAAGGACTCTGGCTCTCTCAATAGCTGTAGCCTCACTCCCCCTAGCTAAATTCCTAAACCACCTCCTGAAGGTAGGGTCCTCGAGCAGGTGAGCCCACCTAGCCCGCCTGGGCACGCACTCTCACCGCCAGTAGGAGAGAAGGGCTCCTATTTAAGCAAATCGAAGAGAATGAAGTTCGTGGTGGACCGGCCGGGATTTGAACCCGGGACCTCCGCGATGCCAACGCGGCGATCTACCAGGCTGATCTACCGGCCCACCGCCACTTGAGCCTAGCTCCAAGGAGGATATAAGTATTGCTAGGTCCGGGGTGCCTTCTCGGGCCCCTCGGGGCCAGCGGGCCTATCTTAACCTCCGGGCCCTATTGATGGTCTTAGTCTGCCATGAGTAGCGCCTGAGTTTCTTGGACTCACCGAAGCCACAGGCGGCACAGCGCTTCTTGCGCACGTGATAAGCCCGGCGACCACACCTACGGCACCTTATGTGGACCACCTGGTGCGCCCTCTTGCCGAACGATGGTGTTCCCTTCGTCAAAACCCATCACCTCCGCTCGCCCATAACCCACCTCACTCGGGGGCGGGTGAGATAAGTATCACGTTATCGCCCCTGACTATGATGACGCCTAGCTTCTTAGCGTCATTAGGGTTCGAGATGTCCTCGGCATCCTCTAACACGAGGTTCAGGTGTTGGTCAAAGCCCCTTAACCGCCCCCTGAGGCTCCTACTACCTTTTAACCGGACCAACACGATCTTGCCGAGGCTTTCCTCGAGCAGCCTGGAAGTAGCCTCGCTCATCTGGCTCCCCGCCGGCCGACCTAGGGTTAAATCGCCCTGCATTTAAAGCTATTGGCGTGAGTGGGAGCTTGAGGAGGTACTTCCTGAGGAAGAGGGAGGCTAGGGCGTTATTGGAGGCATTAGCCCGGCGGGGCCTGCCCATGCTGGGCGGCGCGAGGGGACAGGTGGAGGTCGCTGAGGTTGAAGGGCTCAAGCTCTTCCTCGTGGGCGGGCGGCCGGTAGCCGGCGAGAGAAAGGGCAAGCTGTTCCCGCTCCTCTTGGCGCCCGAGCTAGCCGAGGAACTGCCGGTCGTGGTAGTGGACATGGGGGCCGTGCCCCACATCTGCAACGGGGCGGACGTGATGGCGCCCGGTATCGTCGAGGTCAGGGGGGATTTTGAGGCCGGCGCCCTCGTGCGCGTGTTAGATGAGAGACACGGGAAGACCATAGCGGTCGGCGAAGCGCTTGTGAGTTCGGGCGAGCTTAAAACCATGGAGAAGGGGAGGGCCGTTAAGAACCTACATTACGTGGGCGATAGGGCTTGGAGACTTGCCAAAGAGCTCCAGGCGGGAGCGGGCTAAGCAAGCCTTATGGTCTCGAGGAGGGAGGGTGCTAACGCCCTCATCTTAGGCTTGCCCAGCTTTTTCCTCAACGTCGTATTCACGTATTCTTCCATCTTCATGCAGCGCGTCTTCTCGCCGTGACCAAGGATGATGAGCTTGGGCTTGGGCTGGATGTTGTAGAGGAAGCTTACGAGCTGCTTGCCATCTGAGTGGCCCGTGAAACCTTCTATGGCCTCCACGCGCATGTTCACCTTTATTATCCTGACTTTCTCGCCTTCGCGGACCTCTACCTCACGGAGCCCGCGCACTATCTTGCCGCCTAGGGTGCCCTCTATCTGGTAGCTCACGAATACTAGCGTGTTCTTCGGGTCCTCTGCTAAGCCCTTGAAGTACTCCACGGAGGGCCCGCCCTCCAACATGCCCGAGCTGGCGAGTATGATGCACGGCGGCCCCTCTATGATGGCTTCCCTCTCGCTCGGGTGCTCCACGGTCGTGAAGTACTCGGACTCAAACGGGTTATGGTCGCCGTGCTGGATGCTCGAGCGCACTTTAGAGGCGAGGAAATCGGCGAAGGTAATATGGATGGCCGTGGCCTCGGAGATCATGCCGTCCACGAACACGGGCGCCTCCATCAGCTTCCTCTCACGCATGTAACGGTCTATAACGAGCATCATCTCCTGGGCCCTGCCCACGGCTGGCACGGGTATCAGGACCTTGCCCCCGTTCCTCAGCGTCTCGTTTATCACGCTGACGAAGGCCTCCTCGGCCTCAGCCCTGGAGGGCACTTGCTCGCCGCCGTAGGTGCACTCCATTATGAGCGTCTCCACGCGCGGGAACTCCCTAGCGGCCGGTTCCAGAAGCATGGTCTTCCCGAACTTGAAATCACCCGTGTAAACGATGTTGTGGAAACCACGGCCTATGTGAAGGTGCACCATGGCCGAGCCCAGGATGTGGCCGGCGTTATAGAAGGTCAGCTTAACATCGGGCGTGATATCCGTAACCACCCCGTAGCCGAGCGGGATGGTGTGGAGCACTGCCTCCCTTACGTGCCTCGCGTCGTAGGGCGGCACCTGCCCCTGTTCCTTCAGGACCTTGAGGAAGTCCATCTGGAGGAGCGTCATGAGGTGGGCCGTCGGGGGCGTGCAGTAAACAGGCCCATCATAACCGTACTTGAACAGGTAGGGCACGAGGGCACAGTGGTCTAAGTGAGCGTGTGTTATCACAACAGCGTCCAAGCTGGATAGGTCTAGCTCGGGGCTGTCGAGCCTCGGGAAGGCATTAGAGCTACCCAGGGCGCCCGGGTTGAGACCGCAATCGAGCAGTATGGCGCTCTCCCTCGTCTTGACGAGCAGGGCAGAACGGCCAACCTCCCTGAAGCCCCCTAAGCACGTGAGAGTGACCTCGCCTATCTGGAAGAAGGGCGGTCTGAAGGCCCTCTCGCCCACTATCCTCAGTATGCGTTCCCTCTCGCGGGCCTCGCTGCAGAGGATGCCGTGGTAAAGCTTCAGGGTCTTGGAGGGCCTGGTGGGGCTTCTGAGTATTCTGGGCTTCCACTTCGTGCGCCTTATGATCTCCCTCATGAGGGTGCCGTTCTTGCCTATTACCAACCCCGGCTTGCGGGCCTCTATGATGACCTCGCCCACGCTGGGGTCAAAGGTTATGCGCGTGATCTCGGCCTCTTTCGGCACCAACGCCATTATCTCTTTCTCGGCTTCCTTCTCGCTCTTCCTCACTTCTGGATCCGACCGGACTACTATGCGCTTCTTTATGGTCGTGACTATATCGGCGATTATATAGCCGTAATCCATCAAGAACTCCGGGTTCCGCACGAAAATAGCTATAGCGGGTCCCTCGAACTCCATGCGGGTGAAGCCAGCCTTAGGCGGCAGCTTCTCCATGATGTAGTTCCTTATGCTCTGTATGTCCATCTGGTTCATGGTTAATCAGCCCATAGAGGCCAGAAGCACCTTCTTCTCTTCTTCCGTGAGTTCCCTGTAGCCCTCACGCGTTATCACGGCCACGTCAAAGCTATCGCCACTGGCCACGTCCCTCTTCATGGCCGAACTCACGGCCTTCACCACCACGGGCAGTATGTCCGCCACAGGTTTATCGCGGCTGTAGGAGCTCTCGAGGACGCCGTAAGCTATGAAAGAGCCCGAGCCGGTGGCCACGCACTCCTCCTCTGTCAGGCTGCCAAAGGGGTCTAGGCAGAAGACATGGAAGCCGGTATCATCATAACCGCCCACGAGGAGCTGGGTCAGGAGCGGGAAGAGCCTGCGCGAGAACAAGAGGTTGGCCACAAGCACGGCTGCCGAGCGCACAGGTATAGGCCTCCCGACCTCGAGCCTGTAGATACGTGAGTTCGCCCTCAGCACGTCCACTACCCACTGGGCGTCCGCTAGCCCGCCGGCGATGGTCATGGCTAGGTGCTCGTCTATCTTGTGTATCTTCTTCGCCCTCTTGTGGGCTATGAGGTGGCCCATGGTGGCGCGCGTGTCCGATGCCAATATCACGCCATCTCGGCAGACCACGCCTATCGTGGTTGTCCCGGTCTTCAGCCTTGGGATCACACTTACCACCTTCCTTTTCGCTAGAAGCCATGGAAGCCGGGAGCTAAGGCGCTTCCATTCTTAAAAACCTTTCTATCGCTTAGCGTAGGGTAAGCCCTTTAAGAGAGAACGCCGAACTCTCGGCAACGATGCTAAAAGAGGTCAAGCTCCACTTCATGCAGTTGCCGAGAGAAGTCATAATAGGGGACGGAGCGCTGACGGAAATAGGTAAGTTATACGCTAGGCTTGGCCTAGGTGGTCCAGCCCTCGTGATCACCGGCCGCAAGACCTATGAGATAGCCGGGCGGGATGTGGTAGCACTCATCTCTGAACAGGGCATAGGCGCTAACCACGTGATAGTGGATAAGCCCACGGTGGGAGAAGTAGAGCGGGTTAAGGAACTCGCGCGTGAAGTAGGCGCGAGCGCTATCGTGGGGGTAGGGGGCGGCTCCAAGATAGATGTGGCCAAGCTGGCGGCCAGCGAGCTGGGCGTCCCCATGATAAGCGTCCCCACCACGGCCTCCCACGATGGCATATCCAGCCCCTTCGCCTCCATAAAGGGCCTTAACAGGCCTTACTCAGTCCAGGCACAAGCGCCCTTAGCCGTCTTAGTTGACATGGACATAATAGTGGAGTCACCTCCTAGGTTGGCCGCGAGCGGCTGTGGAGACGTAGTGGCCAAGTTCACGGCCGTGCGCGATTGGCGCCTGGCCCACGAGAGGAATGGCGAGTACTACGGCGATTACGCTGCCTCCCTCTCCCTCATGAGCGCTCGCCTGGTGGTTGAGAACGCTGAGAAAATAGGCTCAGGATCGCGCGAGGGCTTGAGGGTCCTCATGGAAGCCCTCATAAGCTGTGGGGTGGCCATGAGCATAGCCGGCAGCTCGCGCCCCTGTAGCGGCTCTGAGCACCTCTTCAGCCACGCCCTGGACGTGATGAGACCTAACGGCGGTGCCCTCCACGGCGAGCAGTGCGGCGTGGGGGCCATAATGATGGCTAAGCTCCACGGGCTCAAGTGGCGCAAGATAAGGGCCGTATTGGCGACCGTGGGGGCGCCCGTGGATGCCGATGGCATATCGGCCACGCCCGAGCAGGTCGTAGAGGCGCTCATAATGGCCCCGAGGGTAAGGCCAGAGCGCTACACCATACTAAACGAGGTCAAGTTGAACGAGCCGAAAGCCGAGAGGTTAGCACGATCCACGGGCGTGCTCAGGTGAGGAAAAAGCGCCTTCCCCTCTTGGCCATCTATCAAGCCCTCTTATGCCCGTGCCTGTAGGGCCTGCGCCAGTTGATGATCATCTTACGCGCGACCTCAGCTTCTAAATCTATGCCCAACTGGCCCGCCATGTGAAAGGCCCGTATGACCAAGTCAGCCAACTCCTCCGCGAACTTCGCTCTATTGTCGTCCCTCCAGGCTTGCATGGCCTCGGCGGCCTCCGTCACGATGAGCATGAGGAAGGTAGGCGCTTGCTCCCACGTGAAATCGAAGCCCTTCACGGCTGACCAACGCTTAAGCTCGGCTACCCAATCCGATATGGTCTTGGCCTCGCCCCCGGAGCCCAAGGCTGAGGCACCGGCCTAAAGTTAACGGGCGCGAATAAAAGCGGGTTAGACGTGCTTAAGACCAGGCAGGATTATGTCTAGCTCCTCGTCCTCGAAACCCGTATTAGAGAGAACCATCGCCTATTCCCCCTCTTCAAGCAGGACTCAGCCGCTAGAAGAGAGCCCTCCTCGGTACTTCATCCCGGCTTTGGAGCCCCGACCGGCCACTTCCTATCATACTTACTTAGCAGAACCACACGGGAGGGCATGCTCTCGTCAAGCACGTTGTAGCCTAGCTCCTTGGCGAGCTTCAGCGCGAAAGCCCTTACTTCCTCGTGCTTAGGCATGTTCTCGTACGTAAGGCCCCTGTAACGCGAGAAGCCGATCCACATGAAAGCCTTAGGCTCCACGAAGTCCGGCTCGGCACGCTCTATAAGGCGCGCGTAAGCGTGTTCATCACGCAGGTTCCAGCCCTTGACGAGCGTTATGCGTATGACCTTGCGGCAGGAGAGGCTAGGCAGGAGCTCTAACGTCTCCATGAGCTTATGCCAGAGGCCAGGCAATTGGGGCCGGCAGAGGGCCTTGTAGATGCGCTCATTTGGGGCACAGAGGCTCACGTAGAGTTGAGTGGGCTCTTCCTCAAGGCCCGCCAGGGCCTCAGGCAACGTGCCGTTCGTGACCAGGAACGTGGTGAAGCCGCGCCTGTGGTACTCTGCTATGAGGGCGCCCAGGGCCGGGTAGAGCGTGGGCTCGCCAGCCAGGCTGATAGCGGCGTGCCTGGGCCTGAGGGCTTCCTCTAACTTCTTGAGGTCCGTCTTGGGATTGCCCTTGTAGCCACTTAGTATCTGCCTCTGAGCACGGATGGAGCCCTCCACTATGAGCTCTGGCTCGTCCCACTCCGGCATATGCGTCTCCTCCCAGCGCAAGCCTATATCGCCCGTCTGGGCACGCCAACAGAAGAGGCAGCGCTGGGTGCAGTAATAGAGGGCTGGCGTCATCTGGATACAGCGGTGCGTGGCTATGCCGTAGAACTTCTGCTTATAGCAGAAACGGCCTGATGTCAGGCTGGCGTAGAGCCAGTGGCAGCGCTTGACCGCCGAGTGGCGCCCCACGATGTGGTACCCCTGCTTCCTCAACAGCCTCACGAGCTCGGCGGGCACCCCGGGCATGAGCTGCTCCTGGCGGGCCATCTCCATAGGGGCCCCTGCCACCTCCCTAGAACCTTATGGATTCCTCCTCCACCCCGTTAACCGTTATCATGAGGATGTCCACGCCATCGCCGCTTATGGCATCACGGCTTATAGCCGATTTTATGGCCCTTAAGGCCAACTCCCGGCCCTCCGGCATGGCTAAGCCGTTCTTATAATCGGCCTCGAGCACGCCCATGGCTATCTCGGCTCCTGAGCCCACGGCAGCGTACTTGTCCGGTATCACCGAGCCCAGCGGGTCCAGCACGTAGAGCACAGGCCCCTCATCGTCTACCCCGCCCACTATCGTCTGCGTGAGGAGAGGGAAGAGCCTCTGCTCGAAGAGTATATTGGACATGAGCTTGGCAGCCGCCTTCACCGAGATCGGCCGGCCGACCTCGAGCTCGTAGAGCCTGGCGTAGACACCGACGTGGCGCACGAGTATCTGCATGTCGGCTACCATGCCGGCGCAGGCAGCCCCTATGCGGTCCGTGATCTTGAAGACCTTCTTGCCCGCACGGCTCATCACGTAGTAGCCGTAGGAGACGCGTTTCTCGGCCGCGAGGATCACGCCATCGCTACAGACTAGCCCAACGGTGGTGGCGCCGGGCAAGTAATAGACCTCGCGTTGGAGTTCCAAGTCCATCGCCTCACAGGGCTCTCACAAAAACCCTTTAATTAACCTTTGCCGCTCGGCGATCAGCCCTAAAATGACCAGTGTTCGTAACGCCACATCAGCACTTCGCCGTTATAGAGGACGTGCTTATCGCAGGCCACAGGGCCCCAGACCCACGTTTTCGTATCCTCGTCCCAGTAATACCATATCCAGGAGTAGCCCTCATGCCCCGGCTCCACGATACGCTCGCACACCCGGTTTATGCATGTGATGTAGATGCCGTATGGCCCCTCGTAGTAGCTCAGGTTCCAGGCCACGTGCTGAGTGAGGTTGAACAGCGTGGAGCCGACGGGCATTAACGTGCCGTTATGCCATTCCACCGTGCCGTTGCCGTAGTCTATGCAGAGGCTCACGGATACGTAGGCCAGCGCCGTCTCATAGGCTTCCCTGACGCCCACGTAGCGGATATAGTAGTAGCCGGCTAACGCCGAGGCAGCTACCGCCCAGCAGAGCAAGCCCAAGCACGCCCAAGCCCACTTATTACTCGCTCCCACGCGGGACCACCCCCCAACCAGACGACTCTCCGACAGGCCCGAGGAGGCGTGCTATCCTGACCAGGGCCGGCGTGCAGGCAGCGAATATAGCGGCGTTGGAGAGCTCGTGCACTAGGGCGAAGTAGAGGCCGCAGGCTAGAGCTAAGAGAACCGGTACCTCGAATACCACTGCGTAGGCCAAGTTAGTGAACAGGTCGTAAAGAAACGTGAGGGAAAAGCCGAGCACGCCCAGCTTGTAAGCCGACCAGGCTAAGCCGTCCTCAAGCCACTCACGCCCCTTATAGCGCCCCAGGAGACCGCCGGCCAGGCCGTAGATGGTCTCAGATGCCGCCGTGGCCAATAAGATGGGCAGGGAGAAGCCGTAGGGGTTAAGCGTCCCGTAAATGGCCCACGTCAACACGGCCACAGCGATGCCTACCTTAGGCCCTAGCAGGAGGCCGGAGGCGAAAACAAGGAAATCCATGAGCTTCACGTTCGGCACGCTTACTAGGGCGTAATTCGTGGCTAGGCAAGCAGCCGTGAGCAGCGCTGCAAAGCACGCCTCCCGGGCCTTCATGGCTGGATGGATTATCCATCCAGCACAAATAAGTCTTACGCTTAGAACGGCCCGTGGTGGAAGACAGCTGAGAGCTTCCCCCAGGTGGCGTTAGCTGGCGAGAAGCCAGCGTGCCACGAGAGCCCTATCATGATTTCAACCGATTGTCTGCTCGCGACTTCAACTCGGGCGCTGCCCTGGGCTACCTCGATCAAGCCGCCGTCGTAGAGGTAGATAGAGACCGTGCCCCTTACCTTCTTGTCCAAATAATTCCATACCACGACGGTAGCGCTGGATAGCCAGCTGTTGAGCTTCACCCTGACCTCTACCACAGGCCTACCCGGCGCCTCCCTCGCCTTGAAGATATACCACTGGTTGCTCATCAGGGGCGAGAGAATACCTACGACCTCTAGCTCCCTCGGGGCCAGCAACGACACCGGAACGCTAGCAGCTAAGAACACGGCTAAGATTATGCCGATGCCCAGGCCTATGGCCAAGAGGTAATCCAGCTTGGCCCTCACGCCTGCCCTTTCACCTCTTGGCCATCAAGTGACAGGCCACGAACCAGCCGGGCCTCACCTCTACCATGGGTGGCTCCTCTTTCTCACATATATCCATCTTGTACGGGCACCTGGGGTGGAAACGACAGCCGGGGGGCGGGAAGACTAAGTTAGGCGGCTCCCCTGGTGCCGTCTTGCGCTTCTTGAACCTGTTCTTAGGGTCAGGTTCAGGTATGACCTCTAGTAGGGCCTGCGTGTAGGGGTGCTGTGGGTCCATGATTATCGCCTTAAAATCTCCCATCTCCACTATCTTGCCGGCATACATTATGGCCAAGCGCCTGGAGAAGTACTTGGCCGTGGCCATGTCGTGTGTGATGTAGATGAAGGCCATGTTGTGCTTCTCCTGTATCTCCTTCAGGAGCATGAGTATCTCTATGCGCACGGACGCGTCAAGCATGGTGACGGGCTCATCCGCCACCACGAAGTCCGGGTCCATGATGAGCGCCCTAGCGATGTTCACTCTCTGCCTCTGGCCACCGCTTAGCATGTGCGGGTACTTGGTCAGGAAGTCCTCCGGAGGCGTGAGCTTCACCTCCTCCAGGGCCTTGCAGATGCGCTCATAGCGCTCTTCCTTATCGCCTAGCTTGTGGATGACCAAGGGCTCCTCCAACGTGTAGTATATGGGGTGCATGGGGTCTAAGCTCGAATAGGGGTCCTGAAATATCATCTGGGCGCGGCGCCTGAACCACATCAGCTCCTTGCTCGGGGTAGTGGTGATGTCCTCCCCATCGAACAGGATTTTGCCGCCGAAAGGCCTCAAGAGCCTGAGGGCCGTCTTGCCGAGCGTGGTCTTACCACAACCCGACTCGCCCACGAGGGCAAGCGTCTCGCCCCTATCCACGGTCAGGGATACGCCATCAACGGCCCTCACGTAGAGGGGCTTGGAGAAGATGCCCCTCTTGAACTCGTAGTAGGTCCTCACGTCCTCCAACACGACGAGGGGGAACCCCAAGTCCATCAGCCCATCAGCCCGGAAGATCCCTAATTATTTAAGGCTTACGTGCCTTCTGAATCAGGCTTTTAGCCTAGGCCACGATATGTGATAGGGGAGGGCATGAGGTTCTACCTGAGGTGGCCCTTCATAGCCGCGCTGTTCGCCATTAGCATAGTAATGGCCCTCTTTGCCTCTGTTCCCGAGTTCGAGCTAGTGGATAGGTACGAGATAACGGTCGAGGTAGGGCCGGGCAACACGGACAGGATAATATTGCTCAACTCGACGGGCATCGTGAAGGTCACGGGTGATATCCCGCCCGGCGTCAAGGTCTACATGCTTATGCCGTCGGATTACTGGGACTACGTGGATAAGGGGAAGCTCCCGGGCGAGTTCTTAGGCGAGGGCGGCCAGCAGGAGCTCGTGGCCGAGGACCCCTTTTGCCTGCTCATCCAGGCCACTGTGACCGAGCAAGTGAGCTTCAAGCTCGACGTAGAGGTGTACAAACAATATTACAGCTATGCCCTCTTGGCCGTGCCAGCCTACATCCTCTCCATAATGGCCCTAATGTTGTTGTTCGTTAAACTAGCATCTTTACTGAAGGAAGAACAAGGCGTGGGAAAAAATAGAAATAATATTTCCAAGGTGCTTAAGCCAACGCTTAGGCCCCAACGCCTGCCTTCCTAGCTAGGAAAGCGGCTATACTGCCGATTATGATGCCAACAGCGCCCACCGCGATGCCAACCGTGCCGTAAGTGCCAGCAGCTGCACCAGTAGCCTTAGCTTCCTCTACAGCAGTCCTTAGCTCATCTATAGCCGCCCTCAGTTCCTCGATCTCAGCCGAGAGCTTAGCTTCTAGCTCATCTACCAAGGACTTCATGTACACGATACCGGCCACGACGGATACAGATCTCACGACCACTCTAGCTAAAGCGGCCTCGTGGCCTAGAGCCACAACGTAGCATGTGTAGACACCTAGCGGAAGAGCGCCCGTCTCATCCGCGCTTATAGTTACGTAGAAGCGTTCGGTAGCTACATCCCAAGTGGGCGTCTTCTCTAAGACCACGTTACCTTCTGCGTCCACCATGATGAGGGTGATATCTACCTCGCTGTACGGTCTGCCGAATACGGTAGAGACGATCTCTATCTTCACCTCTTTGCCGATCTCGATCATGTCCGGCATGATCACACTGATCTCAGGAAGCTTAGGCGTGATGAGCCAGTCCCAGTGATCAGCCTTGAACGGATATTCCCTGAAGGCCTTGATGCGTATCATGGGTGTTTGGGTGTCTACCACCTCTAAGTAGTAAGGCCCGTTAGAGACGAGGAAGTGTCCATAGGTATTATAGAAGTTCTCTAAGGCTGTCCACCTGGCCGCAGCCATATCGTCCGTTATACTGGCGACGGTGGGCAGGTCAAGGTCCTTCATGTAGTTGGGTACGTAATTGTTGGCCTTTAGATCGGCCAAGTGGGTAGCTAATATAGATAAGCTAGCACCCCTGGTGAGGTCAAGCCAGTCCACGCCCCACTCCTCAGCTCTGGAGTCAGAGAAGGCTAGCTCACGGGCCTCTACAGCCGCATCCATAAGGGCATACAGCTCCCAAGGCGTGCCAGTCCAGATATCGGCCATGGCGGCTATGAAGGTCGGGTCGATGTGCCAGTAATCGATGTAGACCGTGACGGCCGTATTGTTGATGACCTTGATGCCCTTGCAGGAGGCGATGAAGGTCTCTAAGCCAGGCGTGACCGAGGCCGGGTCGTAGATCGGGTCGGTCTCGCAGGCCAGCCTATAAGCGTGAGCTAAGGCAGCGAAGATGTCGGCCATAGTCATGGGCTGGCCGTGGTGCCACTTACCGAACACGAAGTTGAAGGTCACAGCGCTGGTAGCGTTTACACCTGAGCCTACTTTGTACCAGTCGAGCCTAGTCGGATCGAATAATAGAGCATCTTCGGGTACGTCGATGGGCGTGCCGGTTGGACCAGCTGTTTCGACTTTGAAGTAGGCCCTTATGGGGATGTAACGGCCGGTGTGCGGATGTATATATACGCCAGCATCGTAGATGTAGCGCCCGATCAGGTCGTCGTACAGCCACTTGAAGCCACCCACCGGGTTGAAGGCACTCACGAACAGGAATAGGTCACCAGCCTTGCAGGTCCCACCCACGGGACCACCGGCCTCCTCCGTGAACCTAGCGGTCCTCAGCGTGTAGAAGCTGTAAAAGCCGCCAGTGATGTCATATGCAATATTAGTGAGATCCTTGTTGTATGGGAATGGTGTGATTTGCCAGACCGCCCATATCCTAGTGGAATCCTCGATGCACAAGCGGGCAAGCTCCTTTACCCACGCGTTACGCTCGTCAGCGCTCGTGTAGTTAGCCATCAGGAGCGCCTCAGCTAGGCTCACTAACTCGTCAGAAGGCTGGTAGTACTCGAAGACAACACCAGTCCATGGACTGCAGTACATGTAGTAGGGAAGGTCATCGTCGTAAGCACTGATAGCCGTGAAAGCCCAGCCCTCAGTGTAGATGTTCCAGTCATCGATGCTGCCGTACACGGCTGTAGCAGCTTCACGACCCGTGCACTCGCGCCTAATAACCGTGAAGCCTAGCTTTTCGAGCTCCGAAGCGAAGTAGTGACCGAGAGCGTTTCTCTGGGGAGGCGATTTCCTTATCCAGAACTTGATGACGATCGGATTACCGTCCGGATCATACCACTTGCCATCCTTGAACGTGCAGCCAGCATCCGTCAAGGCTTTGTAGATTTTGTCCCAAGCCTTAGCCGGATTGTACGCATATTTGTTCTCTAGGAGCTTCATATCGGCATAGAGTCTGTTGTAGTCAGGCCTCACAGGGGGCCAGACAAGGTAGTGAGGAACGCCGTAGCCGCCGAATATCTCTTTAACCACGTAGTCCCTGTCTAAGTACATGTTAAGAGCCTCTCTGACCTCCTTTATACCGAAGGGGTTAAACCTCTCGACAAGACCTACGCCGGGTATATCGATCTTGATCTTGGGCAGCGGGTTTAGGAAGAGGTCGAAGCAGCCGGAGTACGCCTTAATGTACTCTACGTTAGGCAGCTCCTCGGCCTTCCTGATGCCTTCTAAGGTGCCTATGTCCCACAACCAGATGTGCCTCTCACCCTTGTTCAGCTTCTCTAGCATGGCAGCCTCGTCGTATTCCTCATAGAACTCCACGGCATCTAGCCAGGGGCCGTAAGGTATTTCCTGTTGGGCTGTTTTGGGAGAGATTATAAGGGCCCTGGCTACTGGAGCCGCGAACGACATCATCAGCATTAGCACGACAGCGGCTATTGTCGCGGTTATTACTACCTTCCTGGCCTGCATTGTTCTCCCCCGGTGAGAAAGGCGGGAAGGCACAGCTTATAAAAGTTTTGTGAAAAACGGCTAAAGGTTTTTAACGGAGCTAGTATGCGTAAGCTGGTGAGGAGGGGTGGGAGGTTGATCCCGCCTTACGCTAAGTACCTAGCTAAGAGGGCCGTAATACTTGGCATCACGTTAGTGGTGGCCGTTTACCTCACCATTGTTATAGCAAACATGGGCGGCTATATAGATATCATCATGAAAAACCAAATAGCCTTTCAAGTCCAACAGGAATTAATGAGAAGCCCTGAGTTCCAACGTCTCATGCATGAAGACCCCGAAAGGGCTAAGGAGTATCTTAATATACGAATAGAGGCGGCTATTAAGGCATATGGCCTTGATAAGCCCTTCATAGAACGTTCTATGATATACTTACGAGACGCCCTAACGCTCAGCCTAGGTAGATCCATGTTCTTAAGAAGCAGGGAGGGATCTAGACTGGTACGGAACATCATCTTGGAGAGATTACCCAGAACAGTGCTTCTCTTTACTACTGGCACGATCATTTCGGCTGCAGTAGGGATTTACATCGGACTGCACATGGGCAGGAAAGCGCTCTCTAAGTTTGACCGTAGCGTCTCCATGTTCGCCATCGTGGCCCAATCCATCCCGCCCTGGTACTTCGGCATCCTAGCTCTGCTGATCTTTGCCTACAGGCTGGGCTGGTTCCCGACGGGTGGCTTCGTGAGCGCCTGGGTAGGCGTGCCGTGGCCTCAGAGGATATTGGATATCCTCTGGCACCTGACTCTGCCCCTCGCGTGCTGGACGCTCTCTTCCTTCGGCTCATGGGCTTACCTGACGAGGAACATGGTCATCCACATCCTGGGTGAGGACTTCGTCATGGCCGCCAGGGCTAAGGGCGTCCCGAGGAACACGCTGCTCAGGCGTTACGTGCTCAGGCCTGCCGCGCCGCCCATAGTGACCATGATAGCCCTCTCGCTCATAGCCTCCTGGACAGGCGCTATCATCACGGAGACCGTGTTCCAGTGGAGGGGGCTGGGCATGCTCTACTGGGAGGCCATGGGAGGCGAGCAGATAGACGCGCCCGTGGTGATAGGCTTGACTGTCGTTTACGCCTACTTGCTCGTCATCACGGTGTTCATACTAGACATCATCTACGGCCTGCTTGACCCACGCGTGAAGGCGGGAGGTGGGGCTTAGAGATGAGCGCACCACCGATAGGCGCTAAGGCGGCCTTTAAGGAAGTGATCGGGACGGCGAGCGGAAAGGCGGCGTTCGTCCTCTTATCCATAATAGTGTTGATGACTATCGTGGTGCCCATCTACGCGCCCTACAACGTGCTGAAGGCCTGGCATGACAAAACGGAAACAGGCCCTTGGGCTGACTACCCGAAGTGCGCAGCCCCTGTCTGGACAGAGTGGCTTGTGGGCAAAAAGTTGCCTAGAACCATAGTACTAGATGAGGACGATTTCCGTAAATATGTCTATAACATCACCTACCCGGGGCAACCTCCTATGAAGCTCATAGTTCTCGTGGCTTACTTTGATTATCGCTATGATGAGTTCCCGAATTACCTTAATGCATTTAAGCTTAGGATAGAAATTAAGGCTAACCAAACTGTTAGCCTCACAGTTAAACTATTGAGACCAGATAAGCGTGTTATAAACTTAACAGACACCGTGGTAACACCCGAGAGCCCAACGTTACGTATTTATGACACAGATGATGAAGTAAAAACGGTCTCTGAGAAGTATGTAAAATACCTAGCTGAGAAGAACAACTGGAACTTAACAGCGTTAGGCTTCGTGAACATGCCATATGCAATATTCTTCGCTAAAGAAGGGCCTTCCATGTTAAATCCAAAAACAGCTGAGGTGCTTAAGGGTACCTACGCGATTTACATAACTGTGAGAGTCTTCTACGACTTAACAGCTGATGCTACGGCTAAGTTCGTGCTTTACGGGCGCGTCCACGGCCTGGCAGGCACCGACATCTGGCGCAGGGACCTCCTAATAGGGCTGCTCTGGGGCGCCCCCGTGGCTCTGGCCTTCGGCATTATCGCTTCCGTGGTGGTCTCCCTCATCCAGACCTTCCTGGGCGTGATCAGCGGCT
>CAZWYW010000032.1:0-15443 GCA_964638535.1 uncultured Candidatus Bathyarchaeia archaeon
GTGCCGCTTATGTAGGTCTTCTCGCCGTTCAGCACCCACTTATCGCCCTTGCGGACCGCCCTGCTCTTAAAACCGGCCACATCAGAGCCCCCGCCCGGCTCCGTGGAAGCGATGCCCACGAAGCCCTCGCCCTTGATGGCCCTAGCCACGTACTCCTGGCGCACCTCCTCGCTGGCGTACCGGTCCACTATGAAGCCCCAGCCGGCCTGGACGAGGAAGAACACGGGCACTGCCAGGCTTATATCCGCGTAACCGAGCTCCTCGGCCGCGATCACGGTCGTAACCCAATCCGCGTTAGCACCGCCTATGTCCTCGCGGGCCGTCATGACGAGCAAACCCAGGTCGGCCAGGCCCTTGATGATCTCGCGTGGGATCTCGCCTTTCGTGTCAATCTCGCGCACTTTCTCGAGAGTGAGGTTCTTGGAACACCACTCGCGCACTGCTTGCCTGAACATCTCCTGCTCTTCCGTGAAGGTGAAGTCTAGCGGCACTTCACATCGCCTCGCCGCCCCTGGCCCAATAGAGCCTTTAAGCCTTTGGGAGATGCCGGCTGAGGGATAGCACGCGCTCGGCTAAGCCTAATAAGGCTTTCCCGGCCCCTGAACTGGGGGTGAGCTCTACTACCGGCACGCCCTCCACGCTGGCCTTTACGGCAGCCTCGTCAAAGGGGACCTCAGCTAATATCTCGAGGCCTTCCTCGGCCGCTAGCTCCTTAATGGCCTTTAAGCCGGGGGGCGAGATATCAGCCCTGTTCACGACCACATAGGCCCTTAAGCCAAGCTTTTCCACAACCTTGAGGGCCAGCTTGAGCGTGCTCAGGCCTAGAGGCGTGGGTTCCGTAGTTAGGAGGGCTAACTGAGCTCCTCTCATGGCCTGGACGACGGTATTGCTCACGCCTGGCGGGCAATCCACGATCACCAGGTCATAATTGCCCGAGGAGGCGCGCTCAGTCACGAAATCCATGAGGGCCTTGGCAACTAAGGGAGACCTGGCCTCTCCCGGCTTGAGCTCAGCACCTAAGAGGGACAGGTTGGCCTTCTCGGCTGAGAATATATGGCCAAGGATTTTCTTGCCCTCGGAAATCGCTTCTTCTGGGCATACTAGCCGGCAGATGCGGCAGCCGGAACACCTATCCTCGAAGAAGATGGGCTCCTTCCCGGGTGCGGCCAGAAGGGCATGCTCAGGGCATTTCTCGGCGCACTTTCCACAGCGCGTGCACTTCCGCGCATCTATCACGGGCGCGAAGACCGCTATGTCCTTTAACTTCTCGACCTCCAGGCCTAGGTTCACGTGGTCATTAGGGTTGTCCACGTCGGCATCCACCAGCAGCACCTTAAGGCCCCGGTCGGCAAGGCAGGCAGCTAGGTTCACGGCTACCGTGGTCTTGCCCACGCCTCCCTTGCCGCCTGCTACCGCCAGCCTGAAGGGCAATTTAGGCTCCCTCACGCGAGGAAATATTCCTTTACCGAGAAGGCCAGCTCCGCTAGGACCTCTGAGGCCCTTGAAGCTGGGTAGAGCTCTGCCACCGGCCTCTCCTGGGCCAGGGCTTCCACTACGGCCTTATCGTATGGCACCTTGGCCAGCACGGGCGCCCCTTCCCTGGCCAACACTTCCTCGGCCTTACGCCAGAAATCACTTATATCGGATTTGTTCAGCACGGAGGCGGTGCGCAGGCCGAAGTGTTTGGCTACCTCGAGGACGCGCAGGGCGCCTCTCAGCGATTCCGGGGTGGGCTCGGCCACTATGAGGGCTGCATCAGCTCCTACAAGCGATGATATGACGGGGCAGCCTATCCCCGGCGCGCCGTCCACCAGCAGGAGGCCGGCGTCTACCTCGGCGGCTATCTCCTTGGCCCTTAACCTCACCTGGCTGACCAAAAGGCCTGAGTTGTGCTCGCCTACCTCCAGCTGGGCCGTGACCATGGGCTGGCCGTAGCGCGTGATGCCCTCTATTAGCTCGCCTGTCCTGGCCTCGCGCACGGATATGGCCCCCGAGGAGCAGACGATCTGGCAGGCACCACAGCCCTCGCAGAAATACCAAATGGGCTCGGGCACGCCTTCCGGGCCGGGCTCGAGGGCGCCGTAAGCGCAGACCTCCACGCATCTTCCACATCTCACGCACTTAGAGGCGTTTACCTCAGCTTTCTTGGAGAGGAAGGCATCTCGTGCTCTCAGGACCTCGAGACCCAAAATAATGTGGAGGCTCGGGGTATCCACGTCCGCGTCCGCGACTACGAGCTTCAGGCCGGAACGGCCTAGCAGGTAGGCCAGGCTGGAGCTAACGGTGGTCTTGCCCACGCCTCCTTTACCGCTCACGACCACTAGCTCGCTCATCCCGTCAGGGACCTCAGCGCGTCCCGCACCCTTGTGCCAGCAGGTATCACGTGGACGCTCATGCCTAGGGAGGCCAGCGCCTGCCAAGCGTTAGGCCCGAAGCGCGAGGCCACCACGGCCTTGACGCCCATGTTGGCCAGGAACTGCGCTACCGCGAAGCCAGCGCCATGCGGGTAATTCACGTACGGGTTCTCGTGTACCTCCACGTTCAGCACGCGGCCGTCCTCGACCTCCACGATCGTGAACGTCGGGCACCTGGCGAACCTCTGGGCTATGGTGTCGTCCAGGCCCGCGCGGCCGTTGGTCGAGAAAGCTATCTTGAGACGCCCGGAGAGCCCAACCTGCCTGGGCATGGGCATCGGGCCAGCTGGCGGCATGAAAGGTGGCTGGGGCGGTGCCCCCGGCCCAGCTGGGGGCCAAGAGGGCGGTGGCGGGTAGAAGGCCAGAGCAGCTGCCTCCTTGAAGCCCGCATAACCGCCGGATGCCAGACTAGCTAGGTCCAGGGGCCTCAGGGAGCCAGCCTCCAGCCCTTCCAAGACGCCCTTGAGCGTGTCGGAAGGCGCCTCAAACACGCGCACACCGGCCTCCAGCAGCCTCTGGGCAGCCCTCACGCCCACACGCTTAGCCACTATGCCATCTGCCCCGAGAGCGGCCAGGAGCTCCATCACCCCGCAGGCCCCGCCCCCGTGCCCGCTGGCCGCCGGGTTCGGTCTTATCTCCACCAGCCTCGCACGACCGCCGTTCAGCTCGATCACAGCCAGGTAAGGCGCTCTGCCGAAGTGACCGGAGACCCTTGACCTAAGACCTGCGTCTTCGTCAAGCGGCACGATGAGCCTCAAGGCTGTTCTCCCTGCTCGAGCATCTTCTTGAGTTCCTCTATGCGCTTCTCCACGCTCTTCAGCTCTTCCTTAAGGTCCTCTAGGTCTTCCTCGAGGGCCTTCTTGTAGTCCTCCAGCATGGCTAACTCCTGCTCAGGCGTCATGGGCGGTGGCGGCGCCGGAGGAGCGTAATAAGGCGCTGGCGGCGGGTAGGCGTATGGCCCGTAGGGACCGTAGGGCGGATAAGCGGGCGCTGGCGGCTGCGCAGGCTGCTGGGCCTGTGGCTGCTGTGGCTGTTGGGCTTGCTGCTGTGGAGCCGGCGGGGGCAGGGGCCAGGCCCAGGGGCCTCCCCTCCACCACCTACGCCAGCCGCGCCTCCAACCGTAGCCATACCCGTATCCATAACCGTATCCCATGGCTCTCACCACCAGTAAGGCCAAGTTAACCAGTAGGGCATTATGTAAGCGGCCCAGGCCCACGGATAAACGGTGTATGCCATCCTGAGCCAAGCCCAGTAGGCCCAGCCCCACCAAGGCCAGAGCCAGATAGGCCAGTAGGGCATGGCGAGCCAGTAAGCCGTGGGCCACATCGGCCAGGTCGGCCAAGTAGGCCAGTAGGCACTAGAGACGCTCACCGCTTGCTGGCCCGTGGTGCCCGAGCCGCTAGTCCACGTCGGCCAGTAGACCGCCAAGCTTCACCACCACCGGTAGGGCCAGTAGGCCCACCAGGCCCAGGGCCAAGCGCGCCAAGCCCAGAGCCACCAGGGACCACCGAACAGCCACCAACAGGCGCCGCGGCCGAAGAGCCAGCCGGGCCTCAGCCAAGGCGGCAGGAAGCTCCAAGGCCCCCTACCGGGCCAAGGGCCAGCCCAGCCGCGCCTCCAGCCCCAGCCACCCCATCCCCAACCCCAGGGCATGCTCCCGCATCACCTCCATTCCGTGCCATAGCACGAAACTATTTAAATATTACCACATGCGAACGTGCCTTAGGGGCTGGCCGTGAGGACAATAGGACGCTTCTCTACTAGCGCCTTAACAACCTTCTTCCGGCCGCTGTCCAAGAGGCGCCATAAAGTGCCACGGGATATGCCCATGCGCTCGGAGGCCTCTTTCTGCGTCAGGCCCTCTAGATAGACTAGTCTCATGGCCTCTAGCTCGTCCGGTAATACAACCAAGGGCTCGGCCTCTATAGGCTGGCCAGATTCGTCATGGGGGATGAAGGTAGCGTTCGAGGGCATGAAGGCCAATAGCCTGGGCTTGGGCGGCCTACCAGGCCCACCTCTACGCCAGCACCAACGCCAGGGAGGCCCTCTGGGCGGCAAGGCTATCCACGGGTGAGGAGCCCAAGTCCCTTATTTACCTGCCCCGGCCCCACTGGCCTCGCTAGCTCAGGCGCCCCATAGGCTATGTGTTGGCCCGTGGAGCCGTGCTCAACAGGGTAATAAATCACGGCTCTAAGGCCTCTTGGGGCGATGAGGAAAGTCAGAGGAGCAGAGGACATGAAGATACCTGGCAAGGCCGAGCCCCCGCGTGCCCTTTAAAAGCTGGCTGACGCCCTCAAAGGCGGGGCGATGAGCTGAGCCTACACGCTGATGCGTGATTGAACTCGAAAGGGCCGAGCCCCCCAAGCGTTAAATAAGCTACGGATCCGCCGGATGCGGGGGCGGCGGGCTTTGATCTCGCGCGAAGAAGCTCTCGCGCTCGTGAGGCAGAAAGTGGCTAACGATAAACTCGTGAAACATATGTTGGCCGTGGAAGCTATCATGAGGGAGCTGGCCCGGGAGCTAGGCGAAGACGAGGAGCTCTGGGGTCTCACGGGCCTCCTCCACGACCTAGATTACGAGGAGACCAAGGATGATTTTAGCAAGCACGGTCTCCGCTCCGCCGAGCTGTTAGAGGGCAAGCTGCCTCCCGAGGCCCTGCATGCCATAAAAGCTCATAACGATTTCACGGGCGTCCAGCCAGAGACGAAACTCGATATAGCCTTGAGGGCCGCAGATGCCCTCTCGGGCCTCATAGTGGCGGCCGCCCTGGTGATGCCGCATAAGAAGTTGGCTGAGGTGAAGCTCTCCACGCTCAAGAAGAAGTTTAAGGCCAAGGACTTCGCGCGGGGGGCCGATAGGGAGCGCATAAGGCTCTGCGAGCAGCTCGGCATCAGCCTTGAGCGCTTCCTAGAGCTGGGCCTAGAAGCCATGAAGAACATAGCGGGCGATTTAGGACTGTAGAGCGCAGTCAGAAGTATGTATGGCCCGAGATAGCCAAGCAGGCTATTCTGTTTCTTCCTCCTCGGCCTCGGACGTGGGCAGCTTGGGCGGGTTGAGCACGTATATGCCTAGCTCCTCGGCCCTCCTCATTATCTCGAGCTTCTTCCTTAGCCCCACCGTGTGGGCTATACGGGCTGCTTCCTTAGCCGGGTCCAGGTGCTCTAGCTCCTCCACGTTGTGCACGAGCACTTCCCTGAAGCCGGAGGGATGGAGGCCCCTTGCTTCGGCTGGCCCCCGATAGCCCACCTTCACTATGGCTGGCCAGCCCTTCTTCTGGAGCCTCATCTTGCTGTCCATGCCCTTGGGCTTGCGCCAGGATTCCTTCACGCGCACGTAGCGCCAGGACTCTTGGCGTACGAAATCGAGCTTCTTGGCCTTCACGCGCTCCCTGAGGGCCACTAACTCCCTAAAGGGCCCCCGTTTCCTCTCTTCAGCAGGGCCAGCCTCCTCGCTCATGGCTCGCGCTTCCCTGGCCCCGCCAGGCTTATATAAGTAGCTCGCGACCACGATACAGGAGCTCTCATGCCCCGACGAGCCTCTCCCGCCCGATCCAAGCCAGATACCCTCTAAGGCAGGATGCACCGGGCCAAGACAAGGCTCACTCGTAAGTTGTGCTGTGCTCGCTGTGTAGTATTCTAGATCCTTGGTAGCCCAGTGCTCGGAGCAGTAGTGCCAGGAGAAGTAATTATCAGCATTATCTGGGCTCAGCCTCGCCATGACGCACTCCGGGTCCTCGCAGTATATTTCGTTGCCGTTCTCATCTAGGATTATTATGCCTATGGCGTGCCCCAGCTCGTGCATGAGGACTACTGCCTCTGTGCCGTAGGCTTCTAGGCCCCACTCGTAGGCGAGGTTATCCGTGGTTTCATCTGCTATGAAGATGTAATTCCCACCCTCATCAGAACCCCAGGTGCAGCAATACCCGCAGATGTAGGAACTCTCCTAGCAGACCGTGCCGTAGAGGACCCGCTTCTCCTTGAGGAGGATCTCGTAGTCATTGCCATCTCCATCCGCATCACGGCCATCTACCTATAGTCTATATGAGGGTGTGTTCACCACAGTTTAATAACTTCAGCCAGCTCATGCTCTAACAGTGCGCCAACATAGCTCTGCCCCCTTGAGCACGGGCTCCACCAGGCCTTCACGCTCCAGCCAGGCCAGATATCCTCTGAGGCAGGACGTGTAAAGCCAGAACAGGCCAGGGGACCTGGGCCTTATGCCCAGCTCGCTCAGCGCAGCTCGCGTGAGCTCGCAGGTGCTTGCCCCCGGCCCCGATGTCTCCAGGGCCTTCAGCAGGGCCTCCCTCGCGGCCTCTATGGCCCTGATGTTCGCCTCCACCTCCCTCGCTGGATCCTCGGTAGGTTGGCCATGTGAGGGCACAAAGAGCTCAACTTTCCTCTCGTCTAGAACATGCTCAAGAGCACTTAAGGCCGCACCTGGATCGTAAGTATAGGGGAGCACGTGCCTCGCGAGCACCTCTGCACCAAAATAGGCATCTGCTGTGAAGAAGACTCCATTGGCCTTGAAACCCACCATGCCTGGCGAGTGGCCACGTAGATCCACGACCTCAAAGGGAAGATCTCGTCTCTCCAGAGGCTCCGGGCAGCTAGGCTCAGCTACGAAGAACTTGCTGGCTAATCCACGTGGGGGACAACCTCCATACAGCAGGGCAGCCTCAAGCCAGGGATGTGCTATGAAGGGCAGCTCCTCCCTCGGCGCGAGCAAAGGCACGCCCTCCCTCCTCTGCACGAAGGCATTCCCTCCTATGTGGTCTGCGTGGGAGTGCGTGTTCACCACGGCCACCAGCCTCAGGCCAGATGAACGGAGCGCGTTCAGGGCTCTCCTGGCCTGGTCCCTGTCGAGACCCGTGTCTATCATGTAGCAGCCTTCCTCGGCCAAGATGAAACCTATATTCACGCGGCCCGGCAGCAGGTAAATGCCATCTGCTAGCTCCACCAACTTTGGCATGGCCTGCCGCCGGGGAGAAGAGAGCTAGGCAGATATATAAGCTAGGGCCAGGGACGCGGTGCCGTCAACCGCCCAAGTAGGCTTTCCTCACCACGGGGTTTTCTCTCAACTCCTCAGCCGTGCCCTCCAAGACCACATGGCCTGTCTCGAGCACATATGCTCTATCGGCCACCTCGAGGGCCTTTCTAGCGTTCTGCTCCACGAGTAGGATGGTGATGCCCTCCTCCTTCAGGCGCTTTATGATCTTGAAGAGTTCGTCCACGAGCTTAGGCATGAGGCCCATGGAGGGCTCGTCCATGAGCAGCAGCCTAGGCTTCCCCATGAGGCTCCTCCCTATGGCGAGCATCTGTCCCTCGCCACCGCTCAGCGTCCTAGCCATCTGATCTCTGCGCTCTCTCAGGATCGGGAAGATGCCGAATACCTCCTCTAGCCTCTTCCTCACGGCCTCGCGATCTTTCTCCAAGTAAGCCCCGATGAGTAGATTCTCCAGAACAGTCAGGTAGGGGAACAGGCCCCTCCCTTCAGGTATCATAGTTATCCCCATCTTGACCCTATCCCAGGGCTCTAGATCCGTGATGTCCTTGCCATCATAGATTATCTTCCCTGCTGTAGGCTTGACCAAGCCCACAATGGTCCTTAAGAGCGTGGTCTTGCCAGCCCCATTAGCCCCTATGACAGCCACCAACTCGCCCTCTCGTACGCCCAGGGAGACGTTCTTCAGGACATGTAGCTTGCCGTAATGTACATCCAAGTTCTTAACTTCGAGCAGCATGGCTCCTCCCCAGGTACGCCTCTATCACTAAGGGGTTCTCTCTCACCTCCTCTGGCGTGCCCTCCGCTATAACCTTGCCGTAGCTCAGCACGTACATGCGGTCCGATAAGCCCATGGCGACCCTCATGTTGTGCTCTACTAACATGATCGTGATGCCCATCTCATCCCTGAGTCTCCGCACGAGCTCGCTTATCTCCTCTATCTCCTTAGCGCTCATGCCAGCGGTGGGCTCGTCTAACAAGAGAAGCTTGGGCTTAAGAGCTAGAGCTCTGGCTATCTCCAACCTGCGCATATGCCCTATCGGCAGTACCTTGGCTGGCTGATCCACGTAATCCGTGAGGCCCACGTCCTTTATGATCCTCAGGGCTTCCTCTACCACCTCGGGCGTGCGGTACCTCTTCAGGAAGGAGAGACCGAAGTAAGCATCTCGGCCACAGGCTGCTATGACGTTCTGGAGCACGGTGAGGTTCTTGAAGGGCCTCGTTATCTGGAAGGTCCTGCCAATGCCCATCTTAGCTATCTTGGCGGGATGGAGGCCGCTTATCTTTTTCCCCACGAAGAACACAGCCCCCCTCGTGGGCCTGTAGAAGCCGGTTATCACGTTGAAGAGCGTGGTCTTGCCAGCCCCATTGGGACCTATGATGCCTAGTATCTCTCCCTTCCTCACGTAGATGTTCACGTGATCTAGGGCCTTAATGCCGCCAAAATACTTACAGAGATCCTCGGTATGCAGGATCACCTCATTGGCTGCCAAATCTGAGCCCTCCTAGCAGCTCCCTCAGCTTCCTCTGTAAAAAACTTCCCCGGCCCAGGAGGCCTTGAGGTTGGAAGCGGATCAGCAGGATGAGGATGGCCGTGTGCATTATCAGCCTGTAGGCCCTGAGAGGCCTGAAGGCCTCGGGCAGGAGGATGATGAGCGCTGAGCCCAGCACGGGGCCGTAGATGGTGCCCAGACCGCCTAGGACGCACATGCTGAGGAGTTCTATGGAGCGGGCGAACATGAAATCGCTGTAAGCCACGCACATCTTGAAGTGCGCGTAGAGGCTGCCCGCCAGGCCAGCCATGCCAGCACCTATGGCAAAGGCGAGTATCTTAAACGTCCTCACGTCCACGCCCACGGCCTGGGCGGCGTGCTCATCCTCCCTTATGGTCTCGAAAGCCATGCCCAACCAAGAGCGCTCAAGCCAGAGGTTGAGGAGGACGCAGAGCACGAAGACAGCTGCCACCAGGCCCAGGTAAGCGGGCCCTCTCAGCTTCAGGCCGAAGAGCACGGGCCTCGGTATGCCCACGATGCCGAAGGAGCCACCGAATATGGGGTAATAGAGGAAGATGGCCACGGTGATGAAGTTGAAGCCTATGGTCGTCATGGCGAGGAAGTCGTACCTCAGCCTGATGCTGATGGCGCCCAGCAAGATGCCCACTAGGAAGGCGCTGAGGGCCGAGAGCGGCAAGGCGACCCAGAAGGAGAGGCCAAGCCTGGTCGTGAGGATGGCGGACGTGAAGGCCCCTATGCCCAGGAAGGCCGCCTGCCCTAGGTTCACCTGGCCAGCGTAGCCCATGGTGATGTTCAGCCCCATGACGGCTATGGCGTAGATGAGGGTGATCGTCATGAGCGTTATGTAATACATGCCCACGACCACGGCTGCTCACCTCACTCCACCTTCCCGAAGAGGCCTTGAGGCCTGAAGAGCAGGAGGACTATCATTATGATGAAGGCGAAGGCCTCCCTCGGCAGGAGGTGGCCGAAGAAGGCTATGAGGAAGGTCTCCGCTATGCCGAGGATGAGGGAACCCACTATGGCGCCGGGCACGCTGCCAAGGCCGCCCAGCACGATGACCACCAGGGCCTTGTAGGCCACCACATCGCCCATATAGGGCTTGAGCTCTGCGTAGTACATGCCCACCAACGTGCCCCCTATGCCGGCCAGGACGGAACTCACGATGAAGTTGAAGTCCACGATCTTCCGCACGTTTATGCCCATGACCTTGGCCACATCCTGGTCCTGGGCCACGGCCCGTGAGGCCAGGCCGATCTTCGTCCTGTTTATGATGAACCAGAGCACCACTATCAGGCCGGATATGATGGCCAGCAGGGTCAGCTGATGAACTCCTATGACCACGCCACCCACGTTATAGCTCTCCCTGGGCATCTCAGCCACGTGGAAGCCGAGCGGGTAGTGGCCCCAGATGTTCGCGCACAGCTCGCACATGAGCAGGTAAGTGGCCACGGACATGATGAGCGGCACGTAGGCTGGCTTGTCAAGCATAGGCAGATATAGCCCCCTCTCGATCGCGATGCCCAAGATGGCGCACACCGCCGAGCAGGCCAGGATGGCCAGGAGGATGTTGTGCGTGGCCAGGTAGACCGTGAGGGCCACGTAGGCGCCCCAGGTGTAAACGCTCGCGTGGGCGATGTGAAGGATCCTTAGCAGGCCATAAACCATCGTGAGGCCGAGGGCTATGGTGGCATAGATGACGCCCATAATCAGGCCTTGGAAGATCAATTGGAGAAAAAGAGAGGTGGTAAGCTCCATGAGACCCTCCTCCCTCACTCAGGCGGGGTTATGAGCTCCGGGACCATGATCTCAGCGTAGAAGTGGAACTCGCCGTTCTTGACGATCTGGGCCACCATCGTCTTACAAGCGTTCCCCTGCTCGGTGAAGTACTTCAGCGTGCCGGTTACGATCTCCACATCGCGGAAGGACCTCAGGGCATCACATATCTTGGCCGGGTCAGTGCTACCGGCCTCCTCTATGGCCTTAGCCAGGAGGAAGACCGCGTCATAGGCTGAGGCACCAACCATATCGGCCGGTATGCCCGTCTCGGCCTTGTAGTCCCTCAGGAACTTCTGGACGAGCTCGCTCTCGCTGTCCCTGTTCAGGTCCGTTACGATGATAACGCCCTCGGCAGCATCACCGGCCAGCTCGATGAACTTGGGCGAGTCGAAGCCCTCACAGCCCACGATGGGCACGGTGATGCCCATGTCCCTGGCCTGCTTACAGATGTTCGCTGCCTCGGAGTAGTAGGCCGTAACGAGCAGAGCGTCCAAGTTGCCCGCGTCCTGGAGACTCTTGATCTCCGTTAGCCAGGCGCTGAAGTCCGTCTCGCCCAGCTCGTACTTCTCGTAGTAGACGACCTCGCCGCCCTTCTCCTCTATGTAGGCCTTGGCGTTATCGGCCAAGGTGATGCCGAAGGGGATATCCATACAGAGGATGGCCACTTTCTTGGCCCCGAGCTTATCGAAGGCGATGTAGCCCATGCTCTTGCCTTCGCACTGCCCGTTCAGGCCCACCCTGAAGACGTAGGGCTTGTCCTTCACGATGTCAGGGTGAACCGCGTAAGCGGCTATGTAGGGCACGCCAGCATCGTTGAAGATGGAAGAGGCCGCGAGAGTTGGGTGGCTGTAGGAGCCGCTCACGGCCGCGACCACGCCATCCTCCTCTATGAGCTTGTGGGCTATGGCCACGGCCTCATCTGGGTTACACTTATCATCATAATAGACAAGCTGGAGAGGCCTGCCGAGCACGCCACCGGCCTCGTTTATGTGCCTCACGGCCAGGAGGGCACCGTGGAGGGCGCTATAGCCATCAGCAGCAGCGAAGCCTGTGAGAGGAGCGTGGAAGCCTATCTTGATGGGTGAGACAGGGCCTGGGGTTGGCCTGGTGAGGAGCCAGACGCCCACGCCCACTATGGCCGCTACCATGATGATGGCCGCGATAGTTATGGCTATCCACTTCCTCTCCGCGAAGCTCATTCTTCTGTCCTCCGTTCGGCTTGATGTGCTTTAATCACGTTTTTAAGTCTTGCCCCAAGGAGGCTAACGAGCTCTCCTCACGATGAAGAGGCATTCATCATCGCCACAGCATATCAACTTGCGCACCTCCACCTCCACATTTAAGCCGAGCGCTTCCGCTATGCCCTTGAATTCGGCTACCGTGGTCTCCGTGAGCGCCTCACGTACGTAAACCTCCGTGGGACCGAGGCCGTAGATGGAGCGCATGACCTCCCAATAGGGGCACATGGGGATACGGCCTACGTGCCTATCGGGCGTGTTCTCGACTATCTCATAGGGTATCGCGAACTCCCTCTCCCACCAGGCCTTGGCTATTAGGCCTACATACGATATATCGGGCTTCTCTACAGACCTTTCCCTCAGGAAGCGCTCAGCGAAGAGCTTGGCCCTAAGGTGCCAGACCTTCGCTACCAGCTCAGAGCCCTTTTCTGGTCCAAACTCGGCCGTCAGCACCTTCCTAAGCGCGTAGGCAAAAGACGCCTCTCCCTCCAACAGGCCAAGGGCGAGCCACACGTAGGGCTTGCCTATCATCTGGCGTGCCTTCTCAAGCTCCTCTGACATGGCCATCCCTGCCTCCTCCAACGCTCGGTGAGGATAAAGCTTGTGACCAAGCAGCTCTTGTTAAAAGCTTAATTAGCTCCATGGGAAAAATCATCACGGGCGAAGGTCATGACCGTGAAGGAGGAGCTTCCGGAGAAGAGAAAGCGGAAGAAAGAAGAGCTTCTGGAGAGCGTCCGCAAGCGCAAGATAAGCGTGGACCTCATCAAGGGGCCTGAACTCCACTGCAAGGACTGGCAGATAGAGGGCGCTCTCCGCATGCTCTTCAACGTGGTGGACCCGGAGGTAGCTAAGGACCCGGAAAATCTCATAGTCTACGGCGGCACGGGCAAGGCGGCTCGGAACTGGGAGTGCTTTGAGGCCATAGTGGAGGCCCTGTTGGAGCTGGAGCCAGACGAGACGCTCCTCATCCAGAGCGGTAAGCCCGTGGCCATCTTCAAGACACACAAGTGGGCTCCTCGCGTCCTCATGGCCAATAGCCTGCTCGTGCCGGCCTGGGCAACCTGGGATTACTTCCTCGAGCTCGAGCAGAAGGGGCTCATCATGTTCGGCCAGATGACGGCTGGCTCCTGGGCCTACATAGGCACGCAGGGCATCCTGCAGGGCACGTATGAAACGCTGGCGGCCGTGGCTAAGAAGCACTTCGGTGGCACGCTGAAAGGGCGCTTCGTCCTCACGGCTGGCCTGGGTGAGATGGGCGGTGCTCAGCCCCTGGCCGTAACCATGAACGAGGGCGTGACGCTCGTGGTGGAGGTCCGGAAAGAGGCCATAGAGAGACGCATCAAGCACAAGTACTTGCAGGAGTGGACGGACGACCTGGATGACGCCATAGGCGCGGTTGAGTGCGCCTTAGACGAGAAGGAGCCGTTCAGCATAGGCTTGCTGGGCAACGCGGCCGAGGTGCTGCCGGAGCTCTACAAGCGCGGCATCATACCAGATGTACTTACGGACCAGACGGCCGCCCACGACCCGCTGAGAGGCTACTACCCGGCTGGCCTCTCGCGTGAGGAGGCCGATGGGCTCCGCGAGGACGACCCGAAGAAATACCTGGAGCTGGCCTACAAGAGCATAAAGGAGCATGTGAAAACCATGGTCTTAATGAAGCGGAAGGGCGCCGTGACGTTTGAGTACGGCAATAACATACGTCAGAGGGCTTACGAGGCTGGCCTAGAGAACGCCTTCGAGTTCCCGGGCTTCGTCCAGGCCTACATAAGGCCCATGTTCTGCGAGGGCCGTGGCCCCTTCAGGTGGACCAGCCTGGTGGGCGACCCGGAGGACATCTACAAGCTAGATGATGTCATCCTGGACGTGTTCTCCTACAACGTGGAGCTCTGCCGCTGGATAAGGAAGGCCCGGGAGTTCGTGCAGTTCCAGGGCCTCCCGGCCCGCGTCTGCTGGCTCGGCTTCGGCGAGAGGGCGAAGTTCGGGAAGATAATCAACGACATGGTGCGCACGGGCGAGCTCTCGGGCCCGATATGGATTGGCCGCGACCACCTGGATGGCGGCTCCGTGGCCTCACCTAGACGCGAGACCGAGGGCATGCGTGATGGCTCTGACGCCATAGCTGACTGGCCCATCTTGAACGCGCTCCTGAACGCTGTCGCGGGCGCCACCTGGGTGGCCGTCCACCACGGGGGAGGCGTGGGCATAGGCTACAGCATCCACGCGGGCATGTGCCTCGTGGCAGATGGCACGAAGGAGGCCGAGAAGCGCTTAGAGCGTGTGCTCACCACCGACCCCGGCCTGGCCATAGTGAGGCACGCTGATGCCGGGTATGAGAAAGCCATAGAGATGGCCAAGAAACATGGGATAAAGATGCCGATGCTAAGCAGATAACCTATAGGCATATCAGTCCTCCTTTCCTTTTTCTCGCCACGGGCCGTGAGCGCCAGAGTGTAAGCGCTCGTGATGAAAAAACTGTGCCTTCTAATGTAGAAGTCATTCCTCCTCCACGCCCTCCTCGCCAATTATAATCCTCGCAGCCCTCCACGAGGTAATGGCCGCAGGCAGAGCGAGGACGAAAAGCCATATTTCAGGCCTCAGGGCATCTGCTAGCCAACCGCCAGCAAGCCAATCGGCTAGCTCTTCACCACCCGCCAGCAGGGCGGATACGCCGTTGGCTGTGAATACCAATATGTAGAGCACCCCGAAGGCGGCCGCCAGAAGGGAGCCCACTAGCACGAATGCTACATCCTCATCTCGCCCTGGCCTCCATAAGCGCGCGGCCTGCAGGAGGACCGAGCCTACCACGAGGGAGGAGAAGCCCCCGAACAGGTCTCCCGCTGGTAGGCCTGGCAGGGCTATGAGCGCTTCCTCGGCGCCGGGCCTCAGGAACCATGTGTAAAACGCGTTTACCACCTCTAACAGGCCTACTATGACGTAGGCAAGCCCTATCACCGAGCCGTAGACTGCGAGCGCCCTCCTGGTCCTCAGGTCTAATACGGGCCACATGCGCACCACCTCACGGGTATCCTAGCGCGTGTCCCACGCTCACTATGACGAAGGCTACCGCGTAGGCCAGCAGAAGGCCGTAGACCACCGCGAACACCGTCCATTTCACCGAGTTGGTCTCGCGGTAGATGACCCCTATCGTGGCCACGCACGGAATGTATATGAGCGTGAAGGCCATGAAGGCCAGCCCCGTCACCGGCGTGAAGATACGGGCTATGGCGCTGGTCAGGGCCTCTTCCTCCACGCCCAGGAGGATGCCGAAGGTCTCCACCACTATCTCCTTGGCCAGGAAGCCGAAGAACAGGGCTGCAACAGCACGCCAATCGAAGCCCAGGGGCCTCACTAATGGCTCCAGGGCCTTGCCCAACATCGCTACATAGGAGTTCTCGATCACCTCGCCACCGGCCGTTGCCGACCACGGGTGCGTGGCCAAGAACCAGACGACGACCATCACGGAGAATATTATCGTCCCGGCCTTCTTCAGGAAC
>CAZWYW010000033.1:0-15374 GCA_964638535.1 uncultured Candidatus Bathyarchaeia archaeon
TCCCACCCCCCGCACCAACATTAACTCGTTCTCGAATTCGGGTTAACACGTAGATACCTCCCGCTGGATGCTAGGCCTCGCGGGTATTGATCTCATGGCGCTAGATCAAGGGGTTGTGCATGTGGTCTCTCATTTTAGCGTTGAGAACTAATATGCATGGTGGGGCCGCGGGGATTTGAACCCCGGTCACGAGGGCCCGAGCCTCGCAGCCTAGACCAGGCTAGCCGACGGCCCCCTCGTTTAGCGCGGTGCGTCTATCTCAGATAAGCCTTACCCCGTGCCATTTACCCCTACATGTATATACAAACTTTTAGACTCCATGGTAGCCTGGCCCTCGCTCCTGACATGGGATATGATAGAGGGGCACGTCCGTGATGAGTGAATATTTCACTTTACTCCCATCGTATATACATTACTATCAAGCCTGTGTTTATCACGGCCTGCCAGCTGCGCTCGGCTAGAGAAATGTGGGGAGCAGGGCTGAGGACGCCTCCGAACCTGAGGGTCGTGAAGGCGCTGGCCTCGCCGCTGAGGGCGCAGATACTCGACCTGCTGGCGAGAGGGCCCATGTCCTACACAGAGATAATGCGTAGCCTCGGCCTTAACCCGGACAGGGACGCGGGCAAGTTCGCTTACCATTTGAAGATGTTGGTGAGGGTAGGGCTCATCAAGCCCAACTCGGAGGACGGGAAGTACGAGATAACGGACCTCGGGCGGCTGGCTCACGGCATCTTAGAGGGCCTGGAGGAGCGTCTCTCGCCCCGTAGGCGTAAGATGGTGGTAAGGACATCGCGTCTCGCCATGGAGGAGTTCGATAGGGCCAAGATAGCAGAGGCCCTCATCAGAGAAGCCGATGTGCCCGTGGAGCTCGCGGCCAAGATAGCCCGGGAGGCCGAGGAAAGGCTCTTGATGACGCGCGTCCGCTACCTGACGGCCCCCCTTATAAGGGAACTGGTGAACGCCATCTTGCTCGAGAAGGGGCTCGAGGAATACAGGCATAAAATGACCCGAGTCGGCCTGCCCGTCTATGATGTCGGCCGCCTCCTGGCTAGCTCGCCCTCCCTGGCCGTTAGGGAAGCCGCCAGCGGCAAGGTGCTGGAGGAATACGCGTTGATAGGTGTCCTCTACCGTGACGTGGCCGACGCGCACCTCTCCGGCTCACTCCACATAGAGGACCTAAGACACTGGTCCCTAGGCCCCTCGGCGGTCTGTCACGACTTGAGGGCCATACTCTCCCCCCGCCCGTCGGCCTCTTGGGCGGAAATACCCATCAAGGCGCCCGGTGACCTAGAGGAAGCGCTACTCAACATCAAGTTATTGCTCGTCGCTTGCTCAAGCGAGGTCAGGCAAGAGCAGGCCCTCCCCTTCTTCAACATCTTCTTGGCCCCTTTCCTGGCCGGCGGGTGGGCAGGGCGAGGCGTCGAGAAAGCCATCAAGCGCTTCCTGTTAGAGCTGGCAGGCCTTAGCGCGGCTGGTCTAAGCCAGCAGATCACCGTGGGGCTGGCCGCACAAGTGCCCGCCTTCATGCGCGATACGGAGCTGCTCGGCCCGGGAGGCGAGCGGTATGCCTGTAGCGAGCTCGAGGAAGAAGCCAGGCAGCTAGCGCTAGCCGTGCTTAAGGCCTTCCGCGACCTGGCCCCGCCCTCCCTGGGACTCGCGGTGGACGTGAGCGCGGCAGCTCAGCGCCCTGATGGCCATGAGGACGAGGTGTTGTTGGCCGCCCATGAGTTGGCGTGCGCTAACGGCCTGCCTGTGTTCGCCGCCGGGGAAGTCCCCTCGGTCAAGACCTTCGATGGGTCGTGCTACGTAACTGATTGGACAGGCGATTGGGAGCTCGACCTGCTCAGGACGGGGAGGGTGGGGCGGACGGACGTCAACTTGCCGCGCGTGGCCTACGAGGCCCGAGGGGACCTAGAAGCCTTCGCCAGGGGCCTGGCTGACCTGCTCGAGATAGCGGTAAGGGCATCTGCGCAGAGGAGGAACTTCCTCGGCGAGAGGGCTAGGAGGAAGCTCATGCCAGCCCTCATGGCAGAGCTCAACGGCGAGACCTACTTTAGGATGAGGAACGCCAGCTATCCTACCGCCTTCGTCGGCCTACCGGAAGCCTGTCTCGCCCTGACCGGCGAGCTACCGCACGAAGGGCCCGACGGCCGGGAGGCGGCCGTGAAAACGCTCGAGGTGATCAGGCGATCTCTAGAGGCCTGCTGGGGCAAGCTCGATCTGCGCTGTGTCCCCTCGGCCACCTGTGTATCCAACGCGGCCGCCAGGCTGGCCAAGCTCGACGTTGAGAAATACGGGTGGGGCAAGGTTAGGCTGCTAGCTCCTAGGGACAAGCCCTCTTACACGGCCGGCTGCCTGGTCCCAGATGACGCTGGCGTTGACTTAGGAGAGCTGCTCGAGCTCGAAGCCATCCTCCACCAGAACACGCCAGGTGGCCACCTGCTCTTCCTGCCGCCCAAGGCAGACAGCCTGGACCGCGAGAGCTTGCTGAGCCTGACGCTGGAGGCTCTGGGCAAGGGCGTGAGGGCGCTGACCTACCCGATGGACCTCACGTACTGCTCCGCCTGTCACGAGGTGTTCAGGGGCCGTCATCCTAAGTGCCCGGCCTGCGGCAGGGTGAGCACTATTTCCCAGCTCGTCAGGAGGCCCGAGGGCTACGTGAAAGTGGTGGCCGGGAGCGGGGGTGCATGACGATGGTGAGGGCGGTAGACCAGAAAATTAGTTATACACGTTCCTGTAAAAGCAGCGAGGCTGAGCGCCCGTTTTATCACGCGAACATGTTAACGCATGCACGAGGGAGGGCACGCGGCCTACTCTCCGGTGAGGGGCGCGTGATCGCGGGCCAGAAAGCACTCACGGAGGTAGAGCTCAAGCGCCTCATGCCTAAGGTGAGGACCTCGCGCCTCACCATGGAGGAGTTCGACCCCCGCAAGATAGCCGATTCGCTCGTGAAGGAGGCCAGCTTGGACAGGCGCACCGCTGAGGAGATAGCGGCCGAGGTCTCGGACATCATAGCCAGGGCCAGGCTGAAGTTTCTCTCCGCGCCCCTCATAAGGGAGTTGGTGAACTACGCGCTCCTAGAGCGCGGCCTTGAGGAAGCCAGGAAGCGCTACACGCGCGTGGGCATGCCCATCTACGACGTGGAGAAGCTGTTGGCCAGGGGCTTGAACGAGAACGCCAACCTGATGGTGAACCCCGAGAGCATTCACAAGTGGGCGGCTGATAGACTATTCATGGAGCACGCCCTCCTCACCATGCCGAGCTACCTGGCCGATGCCCACATGAAAGGCCTCATCCACATCCACGACCTAGAGTACTGGTCCGTCGGGCGCCCGTTCTGCCTCAGCCACGACCCACGCTTTATACTCAAGCGCGGCCTCCTGATAGATGGTACGGGCCTCCACTCAGCCGTGGCCGGGCCAGCTAAGCACTGGGAGGTAGCCATCTGCCACATGTGCGAGTGGTTAGGCGCCATGCAGGTCCACTGCGCTGGCGGCCAGGGCCTGGAATACTTCAACATCTTCCTAGCGCCCTTCTTGGCCGGCAGGCCCTACCGTGAGTACAAGCAGGCAGCCCAGATGTTCATCTATAACATGGAGCAGATGTATGTGGCTCGCGGCGGCCAGACGGTGTTCAGCTCCATAGCCACCCAGCCAGACGTGCCTGACTTCGTGGCCGAGCTGCCAGCTGTCCTGCCGGGCGGGAAGATAAGCGAGTCGCTGACTTACGGCGATTTCGCCGAGGAAGCACGTTTGTTCTTCAAGGCCATCGTCGAGGTTTACCTGGAGGGCGATTGGCGTGGCAAGCCGTTCAACTTCCCGAAACTAGAGGTGAAGCTGACCGAGGAAGCCATCAAGGCGTGTGAGGACGAGTACCTGTTGGTCTCCAAGCTGGCCGCGAAGTTCGGGACGCCTTACTTCCTAAACCAGATACCGGATTACATGCCCAAGATATGCCATAGCCAGTGCTGCCGCCTGTTGTTGTTCGGGGAGGAGGAGAACGAGAAGGACGAGGAGGACTTCTACGAGGGACGCATAAGGACTACTTGCCTCCACTACACGACCGTCAACTTGCCGCGCGTGGCCTACGAGGCTAAGGGCGATGACGACAGGCTATTCGATATATTGGCCGAGAGGCTAGAGCTGGCCAAGGAGAGCCTGCTCGTCAGGCGCGAGATAGTGGCCAAGGCCCTCAAGAGTGGTCGTCTGCCCCTCTTGGCCATGGACGTGGGCAACGGAGACACCTACTACCCGCTCGATAGGGCCTGGCACAACATAGGCTTCGTTGGTCTCAATGAGATGCTGAAGGCCCACACGGGCTACGAGCTCCATGAGGACCGCGAGGCCTGGCGTTTCGGCCTGAAGGTCGTGAAGTTCATGAGCGATACCTGCCGCGAGTTCGCCGAGGAAACGGGCCTCAGGTGGGCGCTCCTCCAGACGCCGGCGGAGAGCTGTGCTCACAGGCTAGCTCTCATAGACCTGCGGGAGTTCGGCGATAGAGCTGTGGTCCAAGGCGATAGGAAGACGGGGGCCGTTTATTACACGAACAGCTCCCACGTACGGCCATCAGCTGACGTGCCCCTCATGCGCAGGCTTCTGATAGAAGGCAGCTTCCACCCACTCACGACAGGAGGCGCTATAGCGCACGTCTGGCTAGGGGAGCGCAGGCCTGACCCAGGCGCCCTCTGGTCCCTCACGAAGAAGATAGCCACGAGGACCAACATCTCCTATTTCGCCCACACGCTCGATTACACGGTCTGCCCGAGGTGCTGGACCACGGAGGCGGGCCTGCTGGAGCGCTGCCCGAGGTGCGGTTATGAGGGTGTGGAGTGGTACAGCCGTATCACGGGTTACTACTCCCGCGTCTCGCGCTGGAACGCTGGCAAGAAAGCCGAGCTAGCCGATAGGCGCCGGTATTACGTGAGCTAGCCCTGCCCCCCATGGTTTCTGAGAGAAGGCGATTTCAGTCTCCTCGGCTCAGTTGACTTAACGCGGTAAACATTTATAGCCATCCCTAACAGGCCCCTGGGGGCGTGAGAGCTTGACGGAGACAAGTATAAACATCCAGATGTTGAAGAACATCTTGGACAGGAAACCCATAAGAGCGCTCCTGGGCTTGATGGCCCATAAGTGCCCTAAAGACCACGAGAGCTTCTTGGAAACAGCCTTAGAACTCATCTCGGGTGCCAGGGAGAAGGCGTGTCCCATCTGCACGCACGTAGCCACGCCTTTGGTCCGTTGGGCTCTCTCAGTGAGCTGCAGGCACCTCAACACAAGCCTTGATAAACTCAAGGAGACCCTTAAGGAACCCTACTGGCGCCGCGGCATCGCGAGCGTCATAAAGGGCATAGCGAAGTTCGGCGTCAGGAAGCCCTTTACGCCTGGGGCGCCCATCTTAATCGTGTGGAACTACACCTGGGCCTGCAACCTGCGCTGCAAGCACTGTTACGCCTCCGCCGGCCCCAAGCCCAGGCCCGAGGAACTCACGACCTCAGAGGCCCTGAGGACCGTACGCATGTTGGCTGACGCGGGCGTGACCATAATAGCTTTCTCGGGCGGCGAGCCCCTCATGCGCAAAGATATCTTCAAGGCCCTTGAGCTGGCCCGTGACTACGGTATCTACACGGCCATAGCGACCAATGGCACCCTCATCACGCGTAAGGTGGCCAGGAAGCTGAAGGAACTGGACCTGCTCTACGTGGAGATAAGCATAGACGGCGCCGACCCCGCGACGCACGATGCCTTCAGGGGTATACCCGGTGCCTTTGAGAAGGCCATCAGGGGCGTGAAGAACTGCGTGGAGGCAGGTATCTGGACGCAGGTGGCTATGACCATCACGAAGATGAACGTCTCCGAGCTGCCAGCCATGATAGAGCTCTGTGAGGAGCTGGGCGTCCAGGGCCTCACGTGCTTCAACTTCGTGCCGACGGGCCGTGGTGTGTTCATAACCGATAATGACCTGAGCCCCCAGGAGCGCGAGGACGTGCTGAAGTACATGGTCGGGGAAGTGCTGAAGGGGCGCAAGGTCCAGATAGTATCCACGGCCCCGCAGTACGCTCGCGTGGCCCTCCAGATAGAAGAGGCCATGAGGTTGGGGCAGGAGCTGGTCGTGCCCGTGCATTTCTGGAACCCGAGGTTCTCGCGCGAGGTAGCCAGTATAACGGAGTTCATAGGAGGGTGTGGTGCTGGCCGCTTCTACTGTGCCCTGGACCCGGACGGGACCGTGACGCCATGTGTCTTCCTGCCCGTCAAGGTGGGCAACGTTAGGAAGTTGAAGGATTTCGAGGAATTCTGGAATACCTGCCCCGTCTTCTGGGACCTCAGGGACAGAAACAGGCTCAAGCCCCACTGCGGCGAGTGCGAATACCGCTTCGTGTGCGGGGGCTGCCGTGCCCGCGCTTACGGCTACTTCGGTGATTACCTGGCCCCCGACCCGGGCTGCGTCAATAACCTAGCGGCCTGGGAGAAGCTGAGGGAGGCTAAGGGCTTAGGAAGGAAACCTCACCTCCAAGCTCCTCTGTCCGTCCCTTGAGCTTGCCCACTACTGGCTCAAGGCCTTCTAAAACCAGAATCACCTTATCCGGCTCGTACCTAGCTTCTATCACGCGGGCGTTATCCATGGCCCAGGAGGCCAGCGAATAGGCCTCATCGCATAACGGCAGGACCACCCTAGCTTTCACGTAGCCGGGCAGGAGCTCGGCCACGCGGGCCTTCAGCTCGTCCAAGTTGGTCCCGTAGAGGGCCGAGATGGGCACGGGCCTATCCACCAGCTTACCTAAGTAATCGAGTTTCCAAGACAATTCCTCCTGGCCCAAGAGATCAATCTTATTGAGGGCCGTAACCTTCGGCACCTTAGCGGCCCCTATCTCGGCTAGCGTATCCAGGCAGCACTTCAGCTTGCGCTCTACTTCCTCGACCGGCTCGCTCACGTCCACCACGAGCAATATCACATCCGCCAGAGCTGTCTCCTCGAGCGTAGAGCGGAAGGCCTCGACCAGCTGGACGGGCAGGCGATCTATGAAGCCCACGGTGTCTATAAGGAGCGCCTGGCGGTTACCGAAGTCCGCAAGGCGCGTGGTGGTCGTGAGCGTGGTGAAGAGGCTGGGGCTTATCTGCACATACTCGCCCGTCAGGGCGTAGAAGAGCGTGCTCTTGCCCGCGTTCGTGTAGCCTGAGAGGGAGACGGTCGGGAAGCCAAGCTCCTTGCGCCTCTCCCTGTGGAGCTGCCTCTTACGCCTTATCTTCTCCAACTTCCTCCTTATCGTCGCGATTTGCTTCTTTATCATCTCGTAGTAGATATCGGCCTCGTACTTGCCCAGGCCCATGAAGCCAGGCTGCTCACCCATCTTCGCTAAGCGCACCTTCTCCTTCGCCCTGACGAGCTCGTACCTGAGGGCCGCGAGCTTCACCTGGAGCTGGGCCTCACGCGTGGTGGCCCTCTGGGCGAATATCTGGAGGATGAGCTGGAAGCGGTCTATGGCCTCCACGCCCGTGAGCTTGGCCAAGTTATAGGCCTGGACGGGCTTCAGCTCGTTCTCGAAAATGACCACATCTGCCTTCAGGCGCTTCACCATCTCGGCTAGCTCCTGGGCCTTGCCGGAGCCGATTTGGTACTTGGGATCCGGCTCCCTCACCTGCTCTAGCTGCCCTACGACCTCGTAACCAGCGGCCTCGGCTAGCGCTCTCAGCTCGTCTAGGTAAGAACGCTCGCCCGGCAGCCTGCGCTCAACGATGATGGCCCTCGGCCTCCTCATGGCCACCCTTCTCCCTCGCTGACATAGCCAGTATATCGCCCAACGTGAGGCCCGAGCTCACGGGCGGCTTGGCGGCGCGTACCTTCACTTCCTCCCTGGCCCTGGTGAGCAGCCTGATGCCGAGCGCGTGTTCTAGCTTACGGGCCAACACCACGTCCGGCACCATCTTGCCCGATTCGATACGGCTTATCACGGATGCCTTCTCGCCCACCAGCCTGCCTAGCTCCTCCTGGGTCAGCCCGCGGGCCTCGCGGGCTTCCCTGACGCGCCTGCCATAGTCCTCAACTACCTCCAACTTCTCGAGCTCACTTATCCTAGTCGGCACGCCGGGCCTCACGGCCCTGGCCATTAAGGGCCTCTTGACGCCGGCGCCCGCTGGGCGCGCCTTTATAGTGCCCTCTGTCCGGCCAAGCTTCCTGAACCACTTCGCGTACTGCGTGCACTCCGCGCACACTATGAGCTCCGCGCCCTCTATGAGGGCCACGTAAGCGGGACCTATTATCTCGCGGCCGCAGACCTCACATATCCTCATGGCTGCCCACGTGGTGTGGCATGGGGGGAGGTTATTAGCTCAACCCCCAACCGTGTATAGCCGTGGCGGTGAGCTGATTTGGGGCCGGGGCTGGCTGAGGAGCTCGACCTGAAGCGCATCAGGGCCATAGCCGATTACCAGTTTGGCCCTGGGGCTGGCGAGGCCCTCTTCCCCGAGGGCGTCAAGGTGGTGCGCTCTAAGCGGACGGGGAGGATAAAGCACGTGAGGGCGCCGGGAGGCGAGCTCTTAGCGACCGTGAGGGCGCAAGATGGCCTTCTATCGCTCACCATACACGGGGCACGGAGGCTCTTGCCCTTCTTGGGCCGGAGGCACGCGGTAGTTATCTCCGGCGAGGCGGCCCCCTTCGTGGCCGAGGGACGCAGCGTCTTCGCCAAGCACGTGCTGGAGGCCGATCCCGAGATAAGGCCAGGCGATGAGGTCATAGTGCTGGACCCCAGGGGCCAGCTCTTAGCGGTTGGCAAGGCTGTTTTGACTGGCCCTGAGATGTTGGCCTTCAAGCGCGGCGTGGCCGTGAAGGTCCGGGCCAGCGTGGGGAAGGCAGCTAATCTTTAAGCCAGCTCCCGGCCACGGATAAGCGCGAGACAGGTGCTCGGCATGAGGAGGCTCTCGCCCAGGGCGCTCAGGCGCATGATGAAACAGATGGGCATGAACATGGTGCCCGTGGAGGGCGTAGAAGAGGTAGTGCTCAAGCTTCCCGGCAAGCACATCATCATAGAGGAGCCAGAGGTCGTGGCCATAGAGATGGGGGGCCAGAGGGTATACCAGGTCATAGCCGGGCGCGTCAGGGAAGAGGCAGTGGCCCCCGGGGAAGAGGAGAAACCCGTTATACCGGAGGAGGACGTGCAACTCGTGGCCCAGCAAGCAGGCGTTAGCCTAGAAGAGGCCAGGGCAGCGCTTGAGCAGACAGGCGGCGATCTAGCTAAAGCCATATTGCTCCTCACAGGCCAAGGTTGATGGCCTTTTAGGCCGCGCGGCTGACAAAGCACCGAGGGAAGCCTTGTCTTATGGCGGGGCAAGCCGCTCTTAAGCGCGGGGCCTCGTTTAAGCCTAGCGCGCCCCCGGGCTTATTTCACCTAAGCCCTCCTAGGAGGCAGGCCAGCACGTCGGAGCGCTCCATGATGCGGCCACAGTAATGGCATTTCAGCCTTAGGGGTTCCTCGGAGACCACGTAGAACTTAGGCTCCACAGGCTCCCTACTATTCGTGATACAAGCGGGGTTCACGCACTTAACTATGTTCTTTATGACCTTAGGCAGCTTCACCCGGCGTTTCTCTACGACCTCGTAATTCCTTATGATGTTGATAGTGGCCCTCGGGGCCACGAGAGCTATCCGGTCTACCTCCTCTGGGCTGAGTTCGCGCCCTTCTATTTTCACCACGTCCTTACGCCCTAGCTTGCCGCTGGGGACATTCATGGCCACGGAGACTATGAAGCCCTCCTGGCCCGTGATACGCAATATCTTCAGCACGGTGAGCGCGTAACCGGCCGTTATATGGTCTATCACAGTCCCCTCTTTTATCTTAGCTACCTTCAGCACGCGCTCCCCAGCTTCGTGCTCGCCCGGCATGCCGCGCACCTATCGTGCCGGGCGCTTGGCCCCTTATGGACGTTGGGGGCACGAGCGTGCCTAAGCCACATTCGCCTGAGTGCCCGTGTTCCCCAGCGGGCGGGTAAAAGCGCTTTAACAGGCCCCCACGGCACCCCCCAAGGGTGGGCTGCCCTGGGCTTCCGGGGACGTAGCGTGGTCTCCATCAAGGACTTCACGCGTGAGGAGCTGAATTACGTGCTCGACGTGGCTGAGGCCATGGAGCCCCTCTACGAGCGCGGCTCGGACATGCTGAGGGGCAAGGTCCTGGCCCTCTTATTCTTCGAGCCCAGCACGCGGACGCGCTTGAGCTTCGAGGTGGCTATGAAAAAGCTGGGAGGGGCCACCATAGGCTTCGCTGGCCCAGAGGCCGCGTCGGTCATGAAGGGCGAGAACCTAGCCGATACAGTGCGCGTGGTGGAGAATTATGCGGACGCCATAGTGCTCAGGCACCCCATGGAGGGCTCAGCCCGTCTGGCGGCGGAGTTCTCCAACAAGCCCGTGATAAACGCTGGCTCAGGCGCGGAAGAGCATCCCACCCAGGCCATGTTGGACCTCTACACCATAAGGCGCGAGAAAGGCCGTATAGACGGGCTGAACATAGGCCTCATGGGCGATTTACGCTACGGGCGCACCGTTCACTCACTCGCCTATGCGCTGTCTATGTATGACGTGAAGCTCTACCTCATCTCGCCCCCGCTGCTGAGGATGAGGCGGGAGGTGCTGGAGGAAGTGAGAGATAAGATACCCGTTGTGGAGACCTCTGATTTAGCGAGCGTCCTGCCCGAGCTGGACGTGCTTTACGTGACGCGCATCCAGAAGGAGCGTTTCGCGGACCCGCTGGAATACGAGAAGGTGAAGGGCTCCTACAGGATTGACCTAAAAGCGCTTGAGGGTGCTAGGGAAGACTTGATAATAATGCACCCCCTCCCACGCGTGGATGAGATAGCGCCCGAGATAGACGACACGCCTTACGCGCGCTACTTCAGGCAGGTCAGGTCAGGAGTAGTAGTCCGCATGGCCCTCCTGGCCCTTATACTAGGGGCCGTAGAGTAAAGCGCGGCACCATGGCGCGCGGTGTCCTCAGGTGTTCAGCCTACGATACATGGCCTTGTTCCGCTCGTAGAAGGCCTTGAATTCCTCGAATAGCCGGTCGTAAATGGACCTGTTCTCTGGCCTGGGCTGGAAGACGCGCTCTATCCTCACGAGCTTACTGGCCTCCTCGAAGCTCGGCAGAATGCCCAGCCCCACGGCCGCGACCATAGCAGCTCCCCGAGCGCCCGCCTCAGCCGGGTCAGCCACACGCCTCACGGGCCTGTTTAGGACATCGGCCATTATCTGGCACCACACGTCCGATTTCACACCGCCCCCTATCACGTTGATGTGCTCAGCCCGGCGGCCCAGCCGCTCCATGTAGAAGAGCGCCCAACGCAAGTTGAGGGCCACGCCCTCCATCACGGCTCTCACGAGGTGGCCGCGCTTGTGCTCTAAGCTGAGGTTAAGAAAGGCGCCCCGCACGGTAGGGTCGTCTAGAGGTGCTCTCTCGCCGAAGAGCCAGGGGGTGAAGATAAGCCCTCTTGCGCCGGGCTCAACTTCCTCAGCTAGCTTATCGAACTCCCTGTAAACATCCTCGGGCGCTTCCTCGCCGTAGAGCACGTCCCTGAGCCAATCCAGGCAGGCGCAAGCCGTCTCCTGCTCGGCCACGCAGAGATACATATCTGGCCTGGCAGAGCATATACTGCCCATGTAGTGCCTTATATCCTTCTTCCTCTCCCTCACGTGGAAGGCCAACCAGCTGCTCGTGCCTAAGTAAGCGTGGAACTCGTATTCGGCCACGGCCCCGGAGCCCACGGCAGCCGAAGTTATATCGCCAGCCCCCACCACCACGGGCGTGCCGGGTTCTAAACCGAGCTCGGAGGCAGCTTCTCGCGTCAGCTCACCAGCCAGGTCTGTTGAAGCCCTTATCTCGGGCAGCTTAGCCCGGTCTATGCCGAACTTCCTCAGTATGGCATCTGACCAATTCATCTTACCGGGCCGCGTATCCATCATCCAACTCACGTTAGCCAAATCGCGGCTCGTGATGAAGTTCCCCGTGCAGCGGAAGAGTAGGTAGTCCTTGCAATCCAGGAACTTGTGCGTCTTAACATAGAGTTCCGGCCTCTCCTCCTTGACCCAGAGTATCTTAGTTATCACGTCCTTGCCGGCCAGGCCGGGGCAGCCCCCCGTGATGCGCAAGAACCAGAAGAGCTTGAAGACGTTGTAGCCCGCCACCTTTACCAGGCCTTTCCATATCTCAGCCGCTTGTTTAGCGGCCCTCGTGTCCAGCCATATCATACAGCGCATGAGGGGCTCGCCGCTCTCGTCCACGGGCAGGGTACCGGCCATCTGGGTGGAGAAGGTGAGGCCAGCCACGTCAGGGGGTTTGGCTTCGGCCTCCTCTAGGACACGGCGCGTGGTCTCCACTACGGCCCGCCACCAATCCCCTGGGTCCTGCTCTGCCCAGCCCTTCTCCGGGTAATATATCGGGTAGTTGGCCGTCGCCTTCGCGACCACGTTCATCTCCAAGTCTAGGAGGACGGCTTTGTTCCCGCTGGTCCCTAGGTCGTGAGCCAAGATGTATTTGCCATTTGCACGCGACAAACTAACCTCCCCCTCAGCGCTTGAGGTGATCAGGACAAAAAAGCTATGGTATCTCCCGGGGTCCCTCTAGCTCACCAGGCCTCAAGAGCCCTCAGGAGCTCTTTGGCACCAGTCTCCTCCGCGTATTTCTTGAGATCCGTGTAGCCCTTCATCACCGCGTCTATGGCCTGCCTGAAGGCCCTAGCGCCGGCTGCTGGCCCATCAGGGTGGGCGTGGATAGCGCCCCCGGCCCCGATTACTATGTCCCTGCCCAGGGTGGCCACAAGCTTGGGGACATGGGCTGGTGTTATACCGCCGCTCGGCATGGGGAAAACGGGCTTTATGTGGTAGAACGGGTACCTCGCGGCCTTGGCTATGGCCACGAATTTCTCCTCCATGAAGGGCGCTTTCCCATAGGGCGCCGGGTAGACCAGTATGTCGGCGCCAGCCAGCCTGGGCAGCTTGGCCATTATGAGGTCGGACCTTATGCCCACGTGTGGCGAGCCGCAGAGCGCTCCCGCCACATCCATGTGGCCCAAGATGGGCACCTTGATGCTCGGGTCCTCGGCTAGCGCTCTCAGGACGGGGAAGCCAGTGGCCAGGTAGTTCACCATGATGCAGTTGGCCCCGAGCTCTATCACGCGCTCGGCGTTCTCGAAGACCTCGGGTATATCGCCCGTAATGTTGATGGCGTAGAGCGTCTTCTCGCCTGTCTCCTCATTCGCCTTATCTATGGCCTCCATGTATTTCACTATGCGGTCCTCCACCTTGTTGAAATCGGGGTTGGCTAAGAGCTCGTCGTCCTTTATGATATCCGTCCCACCCCTCGCGGCCTCGTAAGCCAGCTTAGCCCCTACTTCTGGCGGGAAGCCCGTGCAGGGCTTTATCATGTTGTTCAATAGTGGTCTATCGCGCACACCCAAGAGGCGCCGGACGCCCTCTATGCCGAACTTAGGCCCCTTGAAGCCCTCCACGTATTTCTTCGGGAAGCGGATGTCCAATAGCTTTATCTTGCCCGCTAAGGAGATGTTGCCCACTATGGTCGTGAAGAGCATGGAGAGCCTGGGCCCCACGTTCTCGAAGGGGAAAGCAATCTGGATGATGTAGCTACGCCACTTGACGCCTTCCGGGAGCATTATCTCGTAATCGGGCACCTCGTAGACGCCTATGAGCTTGGCCACGTGCCTGCGGCGCATCTCGGGCTTCTCCTCAGGGACAGGCACCCAGGTCCCCGTGCTCTGCTCTATGGCGAAGACCTGCCCTATCTGGTGCATATTAAGGCTGGCTGGGAAGGAGACGTAGTAAGTGGCCACGAAATACTCATCAGGGTCCACGCCTTCCGGCAGGGCCTCTGGGTTGGCCTCTAGGTCCTCGAAACGGCCTAAGATGACCTTCTTGGCCTCCAGCTCGGACATGGTGGCCCTCCACCCCTAATGACCTAAGGGAGACTCTAATAGTATTCCCTGGTACCTCATATCTCAATCGCCTTAACCCGGCCAGCCTCGTCCACGCACTCTATCCTGACCGGTGAGCCCTCGCCCCCGAACTTCTCCACGCCCAAGCTGGCCTTCAGAAGCGCTAAGAACTCGTCAGGATTCACGCAGGCCTCAGGAGGTAAGACGCCCGGCCCCTTAATCCTCCCCTGGGCCATCAGGACGGCCCCCAGAGCTGCCGCCAGACCCGTGGCGTCCTGCATGGTCATGCCAGTCCCGGCGCCCACCGAGGCCAGGGAGAAGATGTATTTTAGGAGCTTGCCTCCTTTGCGGCCGCTAACCACTATCTTCAGGCAGCCCACAGGCCTCGTTAGGCCAGCCTTCTTCAGTATTTCCTCACGCTTCTTTATGATGAAGGCCACTGCGAACTCCAGGGGCGAAATTAAGTGCCCCTGGACCTCTAAGGGCTCATCTGTGGTCAGGCCTAGCTTGACCACGTTCTTTATGAGCTCCGCGTATCCCGGTGGCAGCACAAGGCCCTTATTTGTAACGCGCCTCACGCCCTTGATGTAGCGTGGCAACGTTATAGTCTCGGGGTGTGGGTAGACGTAAGCCCGGTAAGTGCCCAAGCCGCAGAAATCTACTTCCTCCTCTAACGCCCGCCCGCTCTCGTCAAAGAGCCTTACGTACCTTAACTCGCCATCGAGAAAGACGGGGACTTCCATGAGCATAGAGTGAATGCGGTGCTTCACCACACCCGGCCCCTCAATAGGCTCACCTCCATGAGCGTGGTAAATGTCCACGGCCTCTACTTCGTCTAACAAGCGCTCAGCACAATACTTCACCATGACGTTTGCAATACCGGGTGAGACGCCCATGCCTATCAAGGCCGTTATGCCGGCCTCCCGGGCGGCCACATTCATCTCAAGCATCTTGGCCGTCGCGTCCACGTCATCACATACGTCCACGTAGTCCACGCCCGCCTCTATGACAGCCCTGAGAACTCCCGGCCCGAACTCGTAGAAGGGCCCCACGCAGTTCACGACCACATCTGCATCCCTCGCGGCCGCTTTGACGCTCTCAAGATCCCTGGCGTCTAGCTCGCTAGCAGAAGCACTCACGCCTCGCTTTACCAGCTCGGAGGCCAGGGCGCGCGCCCTCTCTACGTTCGCGTCGGCGATCACCATCTCGGAGAACACGCGACTGGCTGCTAGCGCCTTCACGGCCGCGCTCCCGACCGCCCCAGCCCCACCTAAGACGGCCACGCGCGGCAAAAACCCGCACCGCCGGAAGATCACACCAGGATCGATTATAAGTATTGCCAAGACCCGCAGATCGCAAGAGTTATATGGCTGGCTTGGGCAGCCATACAGCGTGCCCCGGTAGCTCAGCCTGGTTAGAGCACTGCCCTGGTAAGGCAGGGGTCCCGGG
>CAZWYW010000034.1:0-15204 GCA_964638535.1 uncultured Candidatus Bathyarchaeia archaeon
GAGCTAGAGCTAGATCGGTATTAGCCGTCTGGGGCTTGTAGAGGTGGTGGACCGGCCGGGATTTGAACCCGGGACCTCCGCCTCGCAAGGGCGGCGTCCTACCAGGCTAGACGACCGGCCCGCGGGCCCCTCTGGCACCTCGGCTCCACCCCTTTATATCCTTGGCTCCCCGGCGGCCCTTAAAGCACGATTAACTTAATTAAGACCTTACTATCATGAAGATCTCCAGGCGCGTATGACCGGTACGCCACGACCTGAGCGCCACCGCGATGATGATTTCCGGCGCTGGGGAGCGCCACCGCACGTGTCATATGACCAGCCGCGGGCGTAGAGGATTTAAGCACCTCACCTAGTTAGCTAGGGAAAGGTGCTCGGGATGAAGGTGATCCCCGGCCCTGCCTCACGTAAGTTGGGCCTGAGGTTAGCTGAGCTGTTGGGCGCTGAAGCAGTACCCATAACCTGCAAGCACTTCCCTGACGGTGAGTCCTATGTGCGTTTAGATGGGTCTGTGGAAGGCGAGACGGTAGTCATAGTACAATCCACTTACCCGCCCCAGGACAAGCACCTGTTAGAGCTCTGCCTCATGGCCGATACGGCTAAGGACCTGGGAGCCGAGCGCGTGGTAGCCGTGGTGCCCTACCTGGCTTACGCGCGGCAGGACAAGCGCTTCCTCTCCGGCGAGGCCGTGAGCATAAGGACGGTGGGCAAGCTCCTCCGTGCGGCCGGCGTGGATAAGCTCATCACAATCGATATCCACAGTGATGAAGCCCTTAAGGCCTTGGGCATAGAGGCCGTGAGCCTTTCGGCCGTCCCCCTCCTGGCCCGCTACCTAGCCGAGGAGAAAGGACTCGGAGGTGCTTTCGCCTTAGCGCCCGATAGAGGAGCGCTTGAGAGGGCGGAGCAGGCCAGCAAGATACTCGGTGGTGGCTTCGGCTGGCTCCACAAGGAGAGGAGCCGTATCACGGGCGAGGTGAGGGTAGAGGAGAAGGCCCTAGACATATCGGGCCGGACAGTCATCATCTTCGATGACATAATAAGCACGGGAGGCACGATAGTGGCCGCCACGGAGGTCCTGAAGAAGCAGGGAGCCGCCCGCGTATACGCCGCCTGCACCCACCCCCTCTTAGTGAATGATGCCCTAAAGCGTATCTTGGCCTCCGGCTGCGATGGCGTGGTAGGCACGGACAGCGTGCCCAGCTCGGTGAGCGTGGTCCCCGTGGCAGGCCTACTGGCAAGGGAGCTAAGGGATGAGCTCTGAGGGGCGCCAGCGCACCTTATTCTTCCTCTTATCAGGCGAGCACCCCACGCTGCCCCACGCTGAGCTGAGGGCTATTCTAGAAGCCGAGGGGTTCAGCTACAAGCTGCTAGAGGAGCTCTGCCAGCTCTCCAGGCTGAAGTGTGACCCGGCTTGCGCGCCCAGGGTAGCGGCCAGGGCAGCCATGACCAGGGCCTGTTGCTTAGAGCTCTTCTCCTGCCAAGCCGAACGAGAGGAGATATTGAGGCACGCCAGGGACGCGCCTTTCTGGGAACTCCTCAGGCCAGGGCAGAGCTTCAGGGTCCGCGTCAAGCGCGTCAGGGCTTACTCACGTGATATCAATACCGTGAAGCTCGAGGGAGAGCTGGGCGCTGTGGCTTACGGGGCCGTGGAAGGCCTTAAGGTGGATTTGAGGCATCCTCAGGTCGAGTTCCTGGGCGTGCTGACGGAAGGGCGCTTTTTCTTTGGCCTTAAGCTCTCCGAGGTCGATAAGCATGGCTTCGTGGAGAGGAGGCCTTCCAAGAAGCCTTTCTTCCACCCCACGGGCATGATGCCTAAGCTAGCTAGGTGCATGGTAAATCTGGCCCGCGCTAGGCCCGGCGAGCTCGTGCTGGACCCATTCTGCGGGACGGGCAGCATACTCGTGGAAGCCGCCTTGATAGGTTGCCGCGTGATGGGCGCGGACATAAGCGCCCGCATGGCCTTCGGCTGCCTGCTTAACATGCGCTTCCTCGGCCTAGAGCCCGAGGGCATTCTGGTAGCCGATGCCTTCAGGCCGCCAGCCCGCCAAGCCGATAGGATAGTTACGGATCCCCCATATGGCCGCTCAGCTTCTACAGCCGGCCTAGACGTCAAGCAGGTCTTCGAGCGCTTCCTGGCCCTCTTGCCGGAATTACTGCCCAAAGGCCATGTGGCTTGCGTCTCAGGTCCGAGCAGGCTGAGCCTCAGTGAGATGGGAGCGAAAGCTGGCCTAGAGCCCGTTGAGGCACACTTTTTCTTCGTCCACGGCGATTTGACAAGGGAGCTGGCCGTCCTGAAGGTCCCCTGAGGCCCCGCGGCCTGCCAAGGTTATATGCCTCTGAGAGATGCCCCCACGGGGCTCGACTGTGAGCCACATGCCCAAGAGAGGTGCGCCCCGGTTAGGCTTGATCGTAAACCCGATAGCTGGCATGGGCGGCGCCGTGGGCCTCAAGGGCACAGATGGCGAAGAAGTATTGAGGAAAGCCATAGAGTTGGGCGCGAAACCCGTCGCCCCTGGCAGGGCCAAGGAGTTCCTCAAGGCCTTCGAGCCCATGAAAGGCAAAGTGGAGCTCCTGGCTGGCGCGGGCTTCATGGGCGAGCTCGAGGCCCTTGAGTGCGGTTACGAGCCCGTGGTGCTGGGCGAGCGCAAGGAGCTCTACCACACGACACCGGAGGACACTAAGGCCATAGCCAAGCGGATGGCCGAGGCTGGCGTGGATTTGCTCGTCTTCTGCGGCGGCGATGGGACGGCCCGCGACATCATGGACGCGGTGGACCAGGAGGTGCCCGTGCTGGGCGTGCCCACGGGCGTGAAAATGCACAGCGCCGTCTTCGCCGTTAACCCCAGGGCTGCCGCTAGGGTGGCCATGGGCTTCCTCTCAGGCGAGCTGCCCGTGCGAGAGGCAGAGGTCATGGACGTTGACGAGGAAGCCTTCAGGCAAGGCCGTGTCTCAGCACGCCTCTACGGCTACCTCCTGACGCCCTATGAGCCAGCGCTCGTCCAGAGCATGAAAATCGCCAGCCCGACCACGCCAGATGAAGAGGAGAACAAGCTTGCCATCGCCAGGCAGGTGGTAGAAGAGCTTGAGCCGGGCGTGATATACATAGTGGGGCCGGGCACCACTACCAAGCCTATCTTGGAGCTCCTGGGCCTGGAGAAGACGCTCTTAGGAGTGGACGTGATCCTAGTCGAGGGGCCCGGGGGGCCAGCGAAGCTGTTGGCCAAGGACGCAAATGAGGCCCAGATACTACGCCTTATAGAGGGCAGGAAGGCCAAGATCATCGTGACGCCCATAGGGGGGCAGGGCTTCATCTTCGGCCGCGGGAACCAACAGATAAGCCCGCGCGTCATAAGGGCCGTGGGGCGGGACAACCTCATAGTGGTGGCCACCAGGAGCAAGCTCTCGGGCCTGAAGGCCCTGAGGGTGGATACGGGCGACCCGGAGCTGGACGAGGCCCTGAGAGGCTATATGCGCGTGGTCGTGGACTACGGCCAGGAAGTGGTCATGCGCGTGGAGTAGAGGGCGCGCTAAAGTCGCGTAAATGCGAGAAATAAGGGCTGAGCCTGTCTTGGACGGGCGCATTAGCTTTTCTCCAATTCCTCTATGTAGCTGGCGTATTGCTCGGCCGTCATCAGGGCCTTGAGGTCGCGCTCCAGCTCCTCGCGCGAGGCAGGCTTGATCTTGGCCATCCATCCCTGCCCGTAGGGGTCTTGGTTCACTAGCTCCGGCTTATCGAGTAGCTCCTCGTTCACCTCAACGATCTCGCCCGAAACTGGCGAGTATATCTCGCTAGTGGCCTTCACGCTGTCCACGCTAGCGAAGGCTTCCATCTGCCCTACCCGCGTGCCCACCTCGGGTAGCTCCACGTTCACTACCTCGTGTAGTTTCTTCTGGGCGTAATCCGTTATGCCCATGAGGACGGTGCCGTCCTCCAACACCTTGGCCCACTCATGCTCGCGGGTGTAGTAGAGGCCCTCGGGAACCTCGTAATCGCCCACCTTCACGCCCCACCACGCCCCTCCCGGCTAGCTACCCTCTTACGCCCATATTTGCTTGGGTCGTAGAAGGGAGGCTTTACCACCACAGCCTTGGCCCTCCTAGCCCTGAGAGCCACGTATAGCTCTGTGCCGGGCTCGGCCAGCTCGGGCGGCACGTAAGCCATGGCTATCCCGCGCTTGAGGATGGGCGAGAAAGTGCCGCTCGTGATGTGCCCGACCTCGCGCCCCCCGGCATCAAGGACGGGTTGGTGAGCCCTGGGCACGCCTCTCTCCAATAGCTTTAGGCAGACGCGGACCCTGCCAGGCCCCTTGGCCGCTTGCTCTTCTAAGGCCTCACGGCCTATGAAAGGCCCTTTCTCGAATTTGACCGCGAGGCTTAAGCCGGCCTCTATGGGCGTGGTTCCCTCATCTATATCGGAGCCGTAGAGGCAGTAACCAGCCTCCAGCCTGAGCGTGTCACGAGCGCCTAAGCCACAGGGCTTCAGGCCCAGGGGCTCCCCGGCCTCTAAGATGGCCTCCCAGACCTTGAGGGCTTTCTCAGGAGCTTCCACGGGCGCATCCCAGATGTATAGCTCGAAACCGTCCTCGCCCGTGTAGCCCATCCTGGCCACGAGGGCGCGGGCGCCAGCAACCTCGGCCTCTAAGAAGGTGTGCCAGCGCAGGCTACTCAGGTCCTCGGAGGACAAGGGTTGGAGGACCTCCAGCGCCTTAGGGCCTTGAACAGCCATCATGGCCACTTGATCCGAGATATCGGCCAACTCGACCTTGCCTGACGCGCCCCCGGCGTGCTTCTTTAGCCACACCATGTCCTTGGCCCTATTAGCCGCGTTCACCACGAGCAGGAAGGAGTCCTCAGCCAGCCTAAGCACCACCACGTCGTCTACTATGCCCCCGCGCTCGTTGCAGAAGAGCGAGTAATGCGATTGGCCGGGCTTAAGAGCCGATACGTCATTTGTGGTCACGTAGTTCAGGAAGGGCTCAGCGCCCGGGCCCTTGACTAGGAAACGGCCCATGTGGCTCACGTCGAAGATACCGGCGGCCTCCCTCACGGCCATGTGCTCCGGTATGATGCCCTCGTACCAGAGCGGCATCTCAAAGCCGCCGAACTCCACCATCTTGGCCCTGCCAGCGTGGAAGGCGTAGAGCTGTGTCCGGCGTGGGGCTGAGCCGCCTGATCCGCCTTCCTGCGGCTCCACTCACCTCGCCCTCCTACGCCTGCGCCTCACCGGGTATATCTCCACCCTTTCGGGTATTACGGAGAGCTTATGGCCACACTTAGGGCACCTCTCGTCCTCAAACATCTGAATTATCTCGTCGGGCGGCTTCAAGTCTTCCGCTTCTTCGTGGAGAATGTAACCACACTTAGAGCACCTGACCCGTTGGGGCATAACGGCACCATCCACCGGCCCGCCCCAGGGCCTATAAGCCTTTTCATTCACGGGCGGCGCTCTGCCCGCCCAAGCCTTAAGGGGCTGCGGCCTACCTGGCCAACAGGGCCGGTGATGAGCTAGGCCATTCGGCCTCAGGTGGCCGAGATCACCCTCGCTGAGGCCTTCTAGAGCTCATCTGACGTGCCGCCCCGAGGCTCTCCCGCCAGCCGCCATGAGGAGACCGTCGTGTCATCACTCCTCAGGGCCGCCTGAGCACCCGCATCGCGGCTGGCCTCGGGGGCCTCAGCAATACGCTCGGCTAGGCCGTTTTTAATCCTTCGTGACTGGGGGCTCAGGTCCGCGGCCCAGAACTCACCTCTCGCCTGCAAGTCGAATTCTTCATCGCCCGTCAGTTGGATGGCTTCTCATCACGAGAGCTGCGGAGCCACATGGGCAAGCGCATAGGGGGTAAAAAGGCATGGGCTTTGCGAGAGGCGCCAGGGAGGTCAGATACGGCCGCAATCATCATGCTTCAGGCTGTCTGGGGGAACCTCGTCATCCCCACCTGCCATGGGTGCTCGAGCTTAAAAGGGCTCGGCCCTGTCCTGGTTTATCACGGCTCAGAGCTCGCCCATAGAGAGCTCCTCATCGCCCCGGCCCGTCGGGTTCTTTTTCCAGGCCCCTCTTAAGCGATGGACATGCGATTTCGGGCGGGGTCGGCGTAGGCATATCTCATCAGGCGTCAGTGAAGCGGCCATCCTCATCTCCCGCCCCGGCCAGGTCAGCCAAGGGCTGGGGTCATCATGCCTCAGCTTTCGGACTCCTCATCACCGCTGGTCCCGGGCGCGGGCCGGTTAAAAAAGCTGGCCGCAGGGGGCGGGGCTCGGGTAGGCCTGCGTTCAGTCATGCGCGCCCTCAGCGCTTAGGGACAGCTCCTCATCGCCCCAGAGAGCCATCGCCGAACGGGGCTATTAGGGCTTCGGGCTCAGAGGCCGGCTAGCTTCCTTATGGCCTTCAGGGCCGCCTCGATTTCCTCAGGCATGTTGTAATAGTGGAAACTGGCCCTAACGGTGCCCCCGTAACGCTCGTAGACACCCAGAGCACGGCAGGCCGGGATAGCGCAGTGGTGGCCAGCGCGCATGAGTATAGGCGGCTTGAACTCGCTATCGAGCGCGAGCGCTACATCGTGGCTGTCCCAGCCTTTTATGTTGAAGGACACCACACCCGCGTGCCAGCGTAAGTCCTCCGTCTCGCCATACACCTCTACGCCCGGTATGTCCAAGAGGCCTTCCAGGAACTGCTCCGTCAGCTTCTCCTCGCGTTCCCTCACGCGCGAGAGGCCTATCTCCTCAGCCACGTACTCAGCCGCCCTGCCGAGTCCTATGAGGCAGGCTATGCTGGGCGTCCCGGCCTCCCAACGCTTGCAGAGGGCGTCGTCGCGCAACTTGTAATCGCTCGTGGTAACGTCGGCTATGGTGCCGCCCCCTATCTCCATGGGCTCCATGCGCTCCAACAGCTCCTGGCGCACGTAGAGGCCCCCGGAGCCCTGTGGCCCAAGCGGCCCTTTGTGGCCCGAGAAGGCATAAGCATCGCAACCGATGCGCTTCACGTCCACGGGCATGTGCCCTGGCCCCTGAGAGCCGTCCACTAATACCAGGCAGTCCGGGTTGGCCTCCTTGGCCACGCGCACTAGCTCCTCCACGGGGTGTATCATGCCCGTGACGTTGCTGACGTGTTGTATGGCTACCAGCTTAGTGCGCTCGTCCACCACGCGCTCAAGTTCGCCCGGCTCTATCTGGCCTGTCCGGCGGTTGAAGGGCACCACGCGGATTTCTGCCCCCACGTGCCTGGCCAGCCTTATCCAGGGCATCATGTTAGAGTGGTGCTCTAGATCGCTGAAGACTATGTTATCGCCTTTCCTCCATTTCACGAGTGGCTCGTGCTCCCTGAAGACACCACCCGACCGATCGAGCAGCGGGTGCTCTAACGCGTAGGCGAACATACAGATGGCCTCCGTCGTGTTCCGCGTGAAGATAAACTCGTCCGGATCGCAGTTCAGCAGCAGCCTCGCGGCCTTAGCGCGGGCCAGATCCCAGTGCTCGTTCGCCAGGCTGGCTATGGAGTAAGCGCCCCTCTCTACGTTAGCGCAGTACTCATAGAAGTACTCCAACATGGCTTCTACCACGGGCCTTGGGACGGGCGTGGTGGCGCAGTTATCCAAGTAAATGTACTTGGCCGTGAGGGGGATGTGGGACCTCACCTGCTCGGGCGTGAGGGGCAGGGCACTCAGCCCCCACGAGGGCCTCACGGCCTGCTGATTAAACTTGCCCCGGTGGGCGGCGGGGGAAGAGTTCAAAGAGCACGAGGGCCTCCCCTTCGTAGAGGAGTTCCTTGGGGATCGAGGGCGGCCTCATATCGGCCCTTAGTAACAGGAGGACGTGCTGGTAACGCGTGAAGAGCTCGGGATCAGGCTTCCTAGCTAAATCGCAATCAAATAGGTACTCGGCCCAGTAGCCTATGGCCAGATTGGGCGCTATCACAACGGAGCCGGGTGGGACGAGTTCGGACATAGCTAGGAGATCTGAGTACTCGACCTTGCTTATCCTCGGCCCCCAGACCATAGCTCCGACGGCCGTCTGGGCCAGGAGAGGCGTCATCACGGCTATGGCCAGGGCGATAGATAGCAGCTTATCACCTGTCCCACGCGCTAGGGACGCCACGGCCGTTGAGACGGGTAGGAAACCCATGAGGGCAAAGCGCCAGGCCCATTCGCGCGGTATTAAAGGCAGCGTCAGAGCGATGCCGAGCAGTGAGGAGGCCAAGACGAGCGAGGCCCAGCTCTCGCGTTCCCGGGCGCCCTTAAGGCCCAGGACCAGGCCAGCACAGGAGAGGCCAAAGGCCAAGTTGGTCATGGGCGATAAGAGCAAGAAGGGACTCGGCTCGCCGGAGAGGAGCTCTTCCAAGAATGCCTCCCCCTTCAGTATATCCGAGAAGAAACGCGGGAAGGCCATGAGCCCTATAAGGGCCGTGGAGACCGGGACGACCAGGGCTAAGGCCAGCTTCCCGAGGGCTCTGGAGGCACATGACCTGCCGAGCAGGGCCTCTAAGGCCGCGTAAGAGGTCAGTAGGGCTAAGTTGACCGCGAAAGCGAGGGAATGGGTGAGGCCGGCCAGGAGGAGGAAAACCGAGGAAGCCGCTAGACTCCGATTGCTGCCCGTCCTGAGGGAGCGGGCGAAGAAGTAGAGCGAGGCAAGGAGGAAGGTAGAGCCCATGAGATTCTTCAGGAAATCGCATGATAACCTGAGGAGATGGGGCGAGAAAGCCAGGGCAAGGGAGCCCAGGGCCGGCGGCAGGCGACCTTTTAGCTCTAGCTTCAGCAAGCAGTAAGCTGGCAGGACAGCCAGGGCCGCCGAGAGGGCTGTCCCGATTTTCACGCCCATGACGCGGTTGCTGAGCAGGGCCGAGAGGGCGTAGAACACGTAGAAGGCCAGGGGAGGATCGCCGTACTTCAGGGTGCCCGTGCGCTCTATTTGCCTCACCTGCACGAGATAGTAGGGGCCGTCCACGCCGTAGACGAGCGGGCTCTTGCTCAGGAAGGCCAGGTAAAAGGCCAGGGCCGAGGCGCTCACGGCAGCCATGATAACTAGGTCGAGGACGTCAAGCCTGCCCCGCTCGCCTAAGTCCATGCTGGACGCCTGGCGGCCGGGCACTAGAGGCCTTATATGGCCTGCCCATCGTCAGCGCCCGTGCCCGGTGGGGCACGCAAGGCTTTATTGGGGCCGGGACTTGCTCTCTAAGGTGGATAACTTGAGCAGCCCAGCGGAGTACAGGAAGCTGCTGGAGCGGGCTTACGAGCAGATGCCTGAGGGGCCCGTGGAACGCACGGAGAGGCTGGAGATACCACGCCCAAGGATAACCATAGCTGGCTCCAGGACTATATTTCATAACTTCAAGGAACTCTGTGAGGCCGTGAACCGTAAGCCCGAGTTCTGCCTGCGCTTTTTCTCCCGTGAGCTAGCCACAGCCAGCTACTTCGATGGCGTCAGGGCCATCTTCCAGGGCATCTTCGAGGAAGACACCATGCAGCACCTCATCCAGATATTCCTGCGAGACTACGTGATATGCCCGGTGTGCAAGAGGCCGGACACGCACATAGTGAAGGAGAAGCGCATCATGTTCCTCGTCTGCGATGCCTGCGGCGCGAAATCGCCGGTGAGACCCCTCTGAGGGCCTAGACATGAGACGCTGGCCGGGGTGGGGCGGCGTGGAGCAGCAGGCGGGCACCCTCAAGGGGCTCGTTTACCTGAACATAATACGGTCGGGAGCCCACTCCATCGTGGCCATTTGCGATAAAGAGCTCCTGGGCAGGACACTCCGCGAGGGCGGTATAGTATTTGAGGTGAGCGAGCGCTTCTACGGGGGCCAGCTCGTAGACGTGGACACCGCCCTCCAGATAGCGGCCCAGTACTCGGTCGTCAACATGGTAGGGGAGCGCGTGGTCTCGCGCGCCATAGAGCTCGGCCTGGTCCATCAGGCAGCTGTCATGCGCATAGAAGGCGTGCCCCACGCCATGGTGCTAAGGACTTGGATCTGAGCAAGTATTCCTCTTCATCTTCAGGAGGCGTAAGAGGGCAGAAAAGACGGATGGCTAAATTTAAATCGCATGCAATTCACGCTACGAACTCCCTATCAGCGTAGCGGAACTCCTCACGGCCCCCGAGGGCTCAGCGCTTTGACCCCTCATCACGCCCGGGCATTAAGCGGCCGTTAAACATATATAGCTTTGGGCCTGCCTCTAGGGGCGTGGTCGCCCATGTTGAGGTTCAGCCTACTACACCAGGTTAGCAGGGGGCCTAACCCGCCTGAGATAGTGAACGTAGTTATAGAGATACCCATGGGCTCGCGCAATAAATACGAGATAGACCGCGAGACAGGCTTATTGAAGCTGGACCGCGTGCTCCACTCGCCCTTCCATTACCCGACCGATTACGGCTTCATACCCCAGACGCTCTGCGAGGACGGCGATGCCATGGATGCGCTCGTGATGACGCATCACCCTGTCGTGCCTCTCTGCGTGGTAGAGGCCAGGCCCATAGGGCTCTTGAAGATGCGTGATGAGAAGGGTTTGGATGAGAAAGTGCTCTGCGTCCCCGTGGGCGATCCCAGATTCAGGAGGATCCGTGATATCTCGCACATACCTGACCACTGGTTAGTGGAGATAGCCCATTTCTTTGAACGCTATAAGGAGCTCGAGGAAGGGAAATTCACGGAGATCCTCGGCTGGGGGGACGCGGAAGAAGCTAAACAGGCTATCCTGAAGGCCATTCAGCTCTACGACGACCGCTATGGAGGACGAAAGGTTTAAGTAAGCCGGTTTTCTTCCCTGGCCGGATTACTGGTACGGGAGGCGTAAGAAAAACGTGCCTTCGGGAGGTCCGAAAGCTTTAAGTGGAGGGCCCAGGCCCAGGGGGGTTGAGTTGGGCATGCTATCCTCAGAGGACCTATTCGTGTTGGTCCGGGCCTTCTTTGAGGAGAAGGGCCTGGTTAGGCAGCACTTAGACTCCTATAATGAGTTCATAGAGCGCGGCCTCCAAGAAGTGATAGACAGCGTGAGCGAGATAGAAGTCCCCTCGCCCCAAGGCGTCTACAAGATAGTATTCGGCAAGGTGCGTGTCGGGAAACCCCGCGTTAAGGACATACACTTAGGCGAGAAAGTCCTGTTCCCCATGGAGGCCAGGATAAGGGGCCTCACTTACGCGGCGCCTGTCTACCTCGAGATGAAGAGGGTGCAGGATGGCCGCGAGTACGAGCCGGAGGAAGTCGTGATAGGCGATATACCCGTGATGCTGAGGTCTAAGGTGTGCTTGCTCAACGGCATGCCGGAGGAAGAGCTGATAGCTGTCGGTGAGGACCCAGATGACCCAGGCGGTTATTTCATAGTGAACGGCTCCGAGCGCGTCATCGTCTCGTTAGAGGACCTGGCGCCCAACCGCATTCTAGTGGATATAGATACCAAGCGCGCTAAGCCGGCCTACAGGGCCAAGGTGCTTAGCACCACGCTCGGTTTCCGCTCCCGCGTGGAGATGACACTGAAGCCAGATGGCGTTATCTACGTGAACATGCCCAGGGTGCCCTCCGAGGTGCCTTTCCCCATCGTGATGCGCGCCCTGGGCGTGGAGACCGACCGCGAGATAGCCGAGTTGGTGTCAGCCGACGAGGAGATAATAGCTGAGCTCGACCCATCCTTTGAGGCGTGCGTGGGCATCTTCACGGTAGACGACGCTATCCTCTACATCGGTAATAGGGTGGCCCATGGCCAGACACTCGAGTACAGGCGCTCTAAGGCCGAGCAAGTGCTGGACCGGTACCTGTTGCCCCACCTAGGTCGCTCGCCTGAGGACAGGCGTAAGAAAGCCGTCTTCTTGGCCGAGATGGCCAGGCGTGTGATAGAACTCAAATTGGGCCGCAGGGCCCCCGATGACAAGGACCATATGCGTAACAAGCGCCTGAAGCTGGCCGGCCCCCTGTTGGCCGATATCTTCGCCAGGGCGTTCAGGAACCTCTGCCGCGATATGCGTTACCAGCTCCAGAGACTGGGCCACAAGAGGTATATCAAGCTCAGGGCAGCCGTGCGCGAGGGCGTCATAACCGAGAAGCTCCAGCACGCCCTCGCCACGGGCAATTGGGGCCGGGGCCGCGTGGGCATAACGCAGCTCCTGGATAGGACGAACATGCTCTCCATGCTCAGCCACCTCAGGCGCGTCCAATCGCCCCTCAGCCGCAGCCAGCCGAACTTCGAGGCCAGGGACCTCCACCCAACGCAGTGGGGCCGCCTCTGCCCCAACGAAACGCCTGAGGGCTCGAACTGTGGCTTGGTGAAGAACCTGGCCCTCATGGCCTATCTGTCCGTGGGGGCTGACCCAGCTCACGTGGAGGAAGTTCTTTACGAGTTAGGTGTGGTGCCCAGGGACTTAGCTGACCGCGAGCTGAGGCTCAAGGGCGCCATAGTCTTCTTAGACGGCTTCCCGATCGGCTACCACCCCGACCCGGCCAAGCTGGCGGAGGAGTTCAGGCGCCTGAGGCGCCAGGGCAAGGTAAGCCCAGAGGTCAATATCGCCTACTACGAGGGCGTGGGCTCTAACCCGGAGGTCTATGTGAACTGCGATCCCGGCCGCATCCGTAGGCCGCTGATAATCGTGGAGAACGGGCGTCCCAAGCTCACGCGCGAGCATATAGAGAAGCTGCGCAAGGGAGAGTGGAAGTTCGATGACCTGGTGAGGGCCGGTATAGTGGAGTACTTGGACGCGGACGAGGAGGAGAACGCTTACATAGCCATTAAGCCCGAGGACGTCACGCCCGAGCACACGCACCTGGAGATCGCGCCTTATGCTATCCTCGGCATCTGCGCTGGCATCATACCTTTCGCGGAGTACAACCAGTCGCCCAGGAACTCCTACGAGGCCGCCATGGCCAAGCAAGCGCTCGGCTTCTACGCCAGCAACTACAAGCTGCGCGTGGACACGCGTGCCCACTTGCTCCACTACCCGCAGAAGCCGCTCGTGACCACAAAGACCATAGAGGTCATCGGCTACAATAAGCGCCCGGCTGGCCAGAACTGCGTGGTGGCCGTGCTCTGCTTCGGCGGTTACAACATGGAGGACGCCGTGATCTTCAATAAAGCGGCCATAGACCGTGGCCTGGCCAGGTCCACCTTCATCAAGCTCTACGAGGCCGAGAGGCGCACTTACCCAGGCGGCCTGAAGGACGAGTTCTGTAAGCCCCAGCCGGGCACGCGCGGCTACAGGGGCGAGAAGTATTACGCTGGCCTGGAGGCCGACGGCATAGTGAGGCTGGAGCAGAAGGTCCAGGACGGTGATGTGTTAGTGGGCCGCCTCAGCCCGCCCAGGTTCATGGAGGAGTACGGCCCTAGGATGCCCATGAGGGACATGATAGAGATGCACGATACCTCCATAGCTCTCAAGGCCTCGGAGAAAGGCGTAGTAGACGAGGTCTTCATCACGGAGGATGCCGAGGGCAATCGGCTAGTGAAGGTGAAAGTCCGCGATAACAGGATACCGGAGATAGGCGATAAGTTCGCGTCCAGGCACGGCCAGAAAGGCGTGATAGGCGCCATCTACCCGCCGGAGGACATGCCCTTCACGGAGGACGGCATCGTGCCGGACATCATCATCAACCCGCATGCCATACCCAGCCGTATGACCATAGGGCAGTTCTTGGAGTCCATGGCCGGTAAGGCCGCCGCCATGCTCGGGAAGCCCGTGGACGGCACGCCCTTCGTAGGCGTTAAGCCAGAGGAGATCGAGCGCATGCTCGTGGAAGCCGGCTTCAGCTACACGGGCCGCGAGGTCATGTACGATGGCATTACCGGCGAGAAGTACGTGGCCGATATCTTCGTGGGCATCGTGTATTACCAGAAGCTACACCACATGGTAGCGGACAAGATACATGCAAGGGCGCGCGGCCGCGTCCAGATACTAACCAGGCAGCCCACGGAGGGCAGGGCACGCGGCGGCGGCCTGCGCTTCGGCGAGATGGAGCGCGATTGCCTGATAGGCCATGGGGCTGCCATGCTCCTCAAGGACAGGCTATTGGAGGAATCCGACCGTTACGTGATGTACGTCTGTAACCGCTGCGGCTTCATAGCCTATTACGATGCCAGGCAGCGCCGCCTCGTCTGCCGCCTGTGCGGCGACAAGGCCGAGATTTACCCGGTCGTGGTCTCCTACGCCTTCAAGCTCCTGTTACAGGAGCTGATGAGCCTCTGCATAGCACCGAGGTTGATATTGGCGGAGGGGGCGTGAGAACATGGCGGAGCCCTTCTCCCGGGTACTGCCGGGCGCGGTGAAGATCATCAAAGCCACGAAGTTCGGCATACTTAGGCCAGACGAGATAAGGAAGATGTCCGTCGTGGAAGTCCAGACGCCCGATACGTATGACGAATCGGGCGAGCCCATCGTGGGCGGCCTCATGGATGGGCGCTTAGGCACGCTCGAGCCCGGCCAGAGGTGCCGCACGTGCGGTAACAAAGACCCCTTCTGCCCCGGCCACTTCGGCCACATAGAGCTGGCCGTGCCCGTCATCCACGTGGAGTTCGTGAAGGTCATCCACGATCTCCTCAGGGCCACCTGCCGCGTCTGCGGTCGCCTCCGTATCCCCGAGTCCGGGCCGGAGCCTGTCACCATGGAGAAGCTGCGCAAGCGCATGGAGCGCCTGAAGGCTATGTTGGGCGATGTACCGGACAGCTTCTACAAGATGGTCATAAAGGAGGCCATGAAGCACCGCGAGTGCCCGCACTGTGGGGCCGTGAACTATAAGATAGAGCTCATCAAGCCCACTACCTTCCACGAGCACACGGAGACCGGCGTCCAGTACCTAACGCCTAACGCGGTCAGGGACAGGCTGGAGCGCATACCCGACGAGGACCTAGTGCTCATGGGCGTGGACCCGGAGAGCGCCAGGCCCGAGTGGATGGTCCTGACCGTGCTGCCCGTGCCACCCGTCTACGTGAGGCCCGCTATCACGCTCGAGACCGGCATCCGCTCTGAGGACGACCTCACACACAAGCTGGTCGATATCCTGCGCATCAACCAAAGGCTGAAGGACGACTTGGAGAGCGGTGCCCCGCCGCTCATCATCCAGGATCTATCGGAGCTCCTGGCCTACCACGTCACCACGTACTTCGACAACGAGATATCGGGCATACCTCCCGCCAAGCACCGCTCTGGCCGCGTGCTGAAGACACTGGCCCAGAGGCTTAAGGGCAAGGTAGGGCGCTTCAGGGGCCACCTGACCGGCAAGCGCGTGGACTTCTCGGCCCG
>CAZWYW010000035.1:0-14329 GCA_964638535.1 uncultured Candidatus Bathyarchaeia archaeon
ACTCGGTATAGGGCCGGGCGGGAGGGGCAAGGGGAAGTGAGGGTAACGCCCGATATAATCCGCGAGGAGTTCATAGGCCTCCAGGCCGAGGTCGTGGCCAGCCGCCACCCGGGTTACGTGGGCATCAGGGGGCGCGTGATAGATGAGACACGCAATATGTTCGTGATAGAGCACGAGGGGCGCCGGAAGATGGTGCCCAAGGCCGTCTGCACCTTTCACTTCACCTGGCCAGATGGCACTGTGATCGAGATAGATGGGCGCTTGTTGGTGGGGCGGCCGGAGGATAGGCTTAAGAAGAGGCTCACCCGGTTGTGGTGATGGGCCATGTCCTACGCGGATATAACTCCCCCGGAAGGGCCGCCCTGCGACGACAAGAACTGTCCCTTCCACGGCACGCTCCGCATAAGGGGCAAGATACTAGAGGGCGTGGTGGTAAGCGATAAGATGGACAAGACGGTTATCGTCCAACGCGATTACCTGCACTACGTGCCTAAATACATGCGTTACGAGCGCCGCAGGAGCCGTATAGCGGCGCACAACCCACCCTGTATTAATGCCCGTAAGGGAGACCGTGTCCTCATCGCGGAGTGCAGGCCCATAAGCAAGACCGTGGCCTTCTGCGTGGTCAAAATACTAGAGCGTGCTAAGAGGCCGGTCAAGTAGGCCTCAAGGCCATTTTCGGGAAAATCTTAAGGGCCAGGTAAGTCCTTTCCTTGCCGGGGAAGGTCTATGAAGAAACAAGCCATAGGCCTCGCTGTCTCAGCCATACTGCTCATCCTCATCGCCTACTTCGCGTCCGATTACCTGAACATGCTTGACCCGAGGAACGGCATTTGGTCCAGTGTGCTGCCCGCCGCACACACCGGCGAGAAGACCATACGCTTGAGGGGCCTAGAGGACGAGGTGATAGTGGCCTGGGATAAATGGGGCGTGCCGCACATCTACGCTAAGAGCGAGCGTGACCTCGCCTTCGCCTTCGGTTACGTCCAGGCCATGGACAGGCTCTGGCAAATGGATCTAGAGCGGAGGCTAGCGGCAGGCCGTTTATCGGAGCTCCTAGGCCAGCCGGCTTTTGAAACTGACCTCTTCTTCAGGACCATGGGCTTGAGGATCGGGGCCGTGCGCACCTGGGGGGCCCTGGAAGCCGGAGCCTTTCCCGAGCTCAAGGCGGCCTTAGAGGCCTTCGCGGCTGGCGTGAACGCTGCTATAAAGGACATGGAGCGCTCCGGCACCCTGCCGGTCGAGTATAAGCTCCTGGGCGTGGAGCCTGAGCCATGGGAGCCCATCGACACGCTCTTAGTGGATAGGCTGATATGTTGGGGCCTGACCGGCAGCTTAGACAGCCTTTACCTCTACCAACTCCTCAGGGGCCTCCAAGGGGCCTTCGGGGATGAGGTGGGCTACCGGGCTGTGAAATCTATCCTACCGCCCGACAGGCCCTTGGAGGTAGATGAATACATAATACCCCCAAGCTCATCGCCCGGTCCCGCGGCTAAGGAGCACGGCGCCCCACAACAGCCTTGCGTTATCAGCGCCCGCGAGATGGGATTAGGGAGCCCTAAAAGCCTCTTCAACGTGCTCAAGTGGTGGGAGGACGCCAATAGCTATTGCTCGTTCGTAAGGAGTCTCTTCGCCTCTAATAACTGGGTGGTCTCAGGCGCTCTGACGGCCAGTGGGAAGCCCATATTATGTAATGACCCACACCTGGCCCTGACCGTGCCGCCCACCTGGTACGAGGCCCACTTAGTCGTGCTGGGCGAGGGCGGCACGCCCCTTATGAACGTGCGCGGCGTGGCTTTCCCGGGCGTCCCGGTCATAGTGATAGGCCGGAACGACAGGGTGGCCTGGGGCTTCACGAACGTGGGGGCAGACGTCATAGACTTCTACTACTACGTCTGGGACGAGGGGGGCGAGCGTTATTGGTACGGGCCAGAGGGGCGTTGGCTGACCGTAAAACACGATGAGGAGATCATCTGGGTGCGCGAGGGCAAGAAACTAGTGCCTAAGACGGTGGTGCTGAATTTCACTATTCACGGCCCGCTGGTGGAGCGCTGGGGCGTGAGATTCGCGGTCAAGTGGCTAGGCCATTATGCGACCCTCGAGGCCGAGGCTCTCCGGCGCTATAACTGGGCCAGGGGCCTGGAGGACTTCATGGAAGCCCTCGCCCTCTTCCAACTACCCGCCCAGAACCACGTCTACGCGGATGTGGAAGGCAATATCGCTTGGTGGGCATGCGGCCGCTACCCGAACCGCACGAACCTGGATCGCTCGGACCCGCTCAAGATATGGCTGCCCTACAACGGGAGCGCGGGCGAGGGCGAGTGGAACGAGGAGGATTGGATTGACCCGCCAGACGAGGTACCGCACCTCATTAACCCGCCCTGGGGCTACATAGTCACGGCCAATAACAGGCCAGCGAGCACGGCCGATTACCCGCTCGTTTATGAGATAGGCTGGACCTGGGCCGATTACTACCGGGCCAGGCGCATCAGGGAGCTCATAGAGGGCTACCTGGCCAGCGAGTGGGCGCGTTTGAGGGCCGAGATCATGATGGCCATTCAGATGGACGTGCTCTCTATCCCCGCCCGCGAGCTCGTGCCTTACTTGCTCTCGGCCCTGAAGATACACGAGGACGAGCTGATGGCCCTGGAGAAAGAGGCCCAAGAGGAGCTGGTAGGGTGGGATTACCACATGCGCGCTGGCTGGGCCGCACCCACTATCTTCGCGGCTTGGTTGAAGGCGTTCGTGGACGCCGTCTTCAAGGACGAGTTCAGCAAGGCTGGCCTAGAGGACGTGAGGATCCCGCTTTCCATGTTGGAATACTTCGTGAAACACCCGGAGGCGGGCGCCTGGTGGTTCGATGATAAAGGCACGCCGAATGTGGTGGAGGACCGGGACACCATCATGGTCAAGGCCTTCAAGCAAGCCGTTGAGGAACTCCGCAAGTTGGTCGGCACCGAGCGCACGCACCCCCCGCCCTCGAAGTGGAAGTGGGCCCGCGTCCACAGGCTCAAGGCCGACCACGTCATGGGCTCCGTCCTGCCCTGGCTGAACTACCCGCGCCTGCCCCTGGATGGCTGGGGCGATTGCGTGAACAACTTGGGTGGCCTGAACGTCGGCAGCGGCCCCTCCTGGCGGCAGATAGTGGATTTCGGGGACAAGAGCTACTGTGTAATCCCCGGCGGCCAGAGCGGTAACCCCTTCAGCCCCCATTACGCTGATCAGCTCGAGCTCTGGGTCAGGGGCCAGTACAAGGCCATGGACATGCCAGCCACGCCCGACGAGGTAGAGCGCGAGGGACTCTGGAGGCTGGTGCCCGCGGGGGGAAGACCATGAAGGGCGTGGGCTCTCTGGGCCTCAAGGTGCTCCTGCCAGAGGCCGTGGTGCTCTTCGCGTTAGCCGAGCTGGGAGGCTGGCCTATCACGATAGCCGCTGGCCTGCTGGTCGGCGTGTTGGCCTCCGATTGGCGTAAGGCTGCCGTATCGGGTGCCTTAGGCGCCCCAATAGGCTGGGGCCTCTACTTCATAGCCTACCGGATGCTTGCCTCAGTGGCCTTCTTGAAAGCCTTAGCGCTGGTCCCGTCCTTCCTAGCGCTGACCTTGCTCTTCGGCCTCATCCTCGGCCTACTGAGCGCCTCGCTGGGCTACTTCCTGACTAGCCTGATAAACCAACTCACGGCCAGGTACGCCCGCAAAGAGAAGTGAGGGAAGGGGTAGGTTTAGGCTTTTCTCCCGCCTTTTCGCTCCTAGCTTAAAACTCCCTTGATCACCCCGCCATCCACGTCGCCGGGCACGGGTAGACAATAATAGGCCAGGATAGTTGGCATGACATCGTATATGTTGGCCTCGCTAGGCCCATTACGTGAGGCTAGGTCGGGGCCGTGAGCCAGGAAAATGCCGTAGAGCTTGTGCATGCCTGGGCTCCTCAGGTCCGCCCAATAAGTCCCGATAGGCGATGAATGGCCCACGCTTGGGCTCACTTCATAAGAATAACCATCTGGCTCAAATACCACATCAGGGGCCAAATGGACGAAGGGGCCTGAATATACTTCTTCACGCTTGTACACACGCACCCGTAATTCGTGTTCCTCACCGGCGTCTAGGAGGCAGCCCACAATGGCCTCCCTCACCTCCTCATAGCGGGAGGGCGGCACGACCCCGCTCGGCTCCCTGCCCGCTAAGTTCACGTATACGTGGCCGAAGGAAGGCGTGTGGGCACAGCCGAAGGCATAGGTCACGGACCAATCCACGTGCCTTAATGACTTATCCAAGATCAAATAGCGGTGGGCGTAGTCCCAGAGCCTTCTGAAGCCCAGGGCGCTAGCGGCGGCCGAATAAAGGGCCTGGAGCACGCCGGCCTCGCCTAAGGCGTTATAAAGGGCCACCAGCAAGCGGCTCATAGAGCCTATTACGTGTGTCCTAAGCTCCCTCTTCAGGTCAAGGAGGCCGCCGGCCCTCAAGCATTCATTCACGAAGAAAGTCCCTTCTTTAGGGCCAAAGCCGTGATCCGAGACCACTAAAGTGAGACCAGGTTTAAAGGCATCTATTAGGGCCTGCACCATCGCATCGAGCTCCCGCCAGTAGCGGCCTAAGGCCTCCTTAATCGCTCTCTCCCGGCTATCTCTCGGGTCATCACGTGAGGGATCTATATAATTCCACAAGAGGTGGAGGAGCCTATCAGGCGTGGTGAATACCACGAAGAGGAAATCAGGGCCGAGGAGCCTGGAGAGCCTTATGGCCAGCTCTGCCCTACCCCGGCTCACCGAAATGGCATCGCGAATCAGGCTTAGTTCATCGAAATACCCCCATGGGATTAAGTCTATGCAATAGCGTTTCAGTAAGCTCCTCAGGACCACCTTCAGGCGCCTGGGGTAGAGGCACTCCCGGGAAGATGGCGTCAACATACCGGAGACCATGAAGCCCCTGACCCCCCCGGGCGGGTAGGTGCCCGGCACGTTCACCACGCCGACCTTAAAGCCAGCTTTGCTCAAGGTGGTCCAGACGGGCTCGGCTCTCAACATCTCCGAGCTCACGGGCCTTACCGAGTAACCGTCCTTGTAGAGGATATCGAAGACGCCTATCTTGCCCGGGTTCCTGCCGGTGGCCATGCATAGCCAGGCCGGGCAAGAGTTAGGGGGAAGGGTGGACCTAAGCTTACAGAAGAAGCCGTCCTCGAGCAGTGATGCCAGGTTAGGCATGTGCCCTTCATTTATGAGAGCTCTGAGGAGCTCAGGGGAGAAACCATCCAGGCCTATTACGAGTAGCCTTCTCCCCTCCATGGCTTATATAGGTTGCCGGGATGATGGTATTAAGGCTTGTGAACTACTGGTCCAGCTGTTAAGGCCCTGCGGCGCCATCAGGAGTTCAGTTCAAGCTTCGACAACAAGTCTAATAGGCCTTTCAGGTCTACTTCAGCCAACGAGCGCCAATCTAGGTAAAGCATGCCCTCCTCATCCTCGCCGAGGTAGCCGGACCTTATGAGGCGCTCTAGGCCGGCCCTCACGCGCCAGCCAGGCAGCTTTTTCCTCAGGAAGCCCTCCACATCTGCTCTAGGCGCCTTCCCTCCCCTGGCCAATATCAGGGCTATGGAGATAGCTAAGGCCGCTAGGTCATCTATCCTCCAGCCGCAATACTTCAGCTCCGAGGGCTCGAGAGTACCCCTGAGGACCACGTAATAGCGTGCCTCATCGGGTGATCTGCGCCCTTTCTGCTCCTCCTGGCTCTCAGCTGGGGTTTCTGGGAGGGCCGCTATCTCAGGGCCTACTTCAGGGACCGGCGCCTCGAAGACCTGTTTGACCTGTAGGTCCAGCGGCCTGAGGAGGCCATCGAGTATCTTGAGGACCCTGAGGTAATCTGGCCCCACGGCTTTCTTCAGCTCCCAGCCCTTAGCACCTGGCCTGTAGTGGCGCTTGAAGAAGAGCAGATGGGCAGCCTTCTTTACCTTACGTGCGTAATAGGCCTTGCCCTTCCTAACTGACATGGCTTAACCACTCCTCACACGTTATCGGTATCACGACAGAAGTGCCCCTCTCCCTCGGCCTCCTGAGGGGCCTTCTTCTTGGCCTCAGCACAAACTCCTCGCTCAGCGGGTCCACCTCAAGCCTAGCGTATCCATACGTCACGAGGAAGCTCGTCAGGTAAGCGCGCCTCACGGTCTCGGCGTAGGTCTCGCCTGCGATGAAGTCCCAATAATGCACGGAGCCACCCCTGGCTTTCTCCTTGAGCTCGGCCCAGAGAGTCTCCAGGGCCTCCTGTATCTCCTCAAATACCACTTCCCCGGCCTCAGCCAACATGGGCGCCTCAGCGGCCCCTTCCTCCTCGCCAGCTCCTTCTTCCCTCCCCGGCAGCTCGGACCAGTACGTGAGGGCTCTCTCCAGGCTGAAGAGGGTAAGCTGCTCTAGCTCCACTATAGGGTGCCAAGCCTTGAGGAAGATGGACGCAAGGGTCTCTGGCTCGAGCGCTTCTAAGCGCTCTTCCACTAGGAAGGGGTCCCTGTAGAGCTTCGTGGAACGCTTCTTCACCCACTCGCTCTGAGCCTTCACTACACCCGAGATGGCCTCTAAGGCCCTCGCGTCCAAGCTCAGGTCCTCGGGCTCGCGCCAGAGGGAGAAGAGGCCCCTGATGACCTCTATGAGGTCTTCCACGGGCACCGCGAAGGGGTCTAGCTTGCCAGCCTCAACCTCCCTGCAGGTCTGTATGATATTCTCCAGCCGCTCACGTGCTTCCTTTAAGCGCCGCTCTCCCCCGGCCATGCCGGTCTCCTTCAGGCCCGTGGGCTGGGCGGCCCGTAAAAGCCTTGTTGTCCAACTCTTAAATCGCGCGGGCGTTTATCCTAGCTAGGTGCCCGGTATGGTGAAGAGCGCCAAGGAGGCGATAGTGCTCTTCCAGTTCTCCGAGCGCGTGAAGTCGTTCTTAATAGTGGCCTCCAGGATGCTCGATGGCCTGAGGGGTCTAGAAGGCGCTGAACTCTCCGGCGCCAGGGAGATGTTCAAGCGCTTCTTGGACGCCATCATGACCGAGATAAGGCTGGCCCAGAACGCCACTGGCAGGCAGGAGTTCGGGGATGTGAACGCGGCCCTCTCCGAGGTCTCTAACCTAGCCAGCTCGGGCCTAGTGGACGAGGCCGTGAGGAAGGTGGCTGAGGCCATCTCCATGGCCACTACGGCCGGCGGCGAGGCCCTGGCTTTCCTGCGGGAGAAAGGGCTTGTCTGACGCAGCTAAGGGCGGGCGGCAAGGGAATAGGTAAGCTTAAGCGCTCGGCGCGGAGTAAGCAGGGGTGCTGGGCTTGAGCGGCCTCGTAGAGCTGGGCTTGACCTCTTTCTTGCTCGGCTTCACGGGAGCCGTCGTGCCTGGCCCGCTCTTCGTGGTAGTAGCATCCGAGGCCCCGAGGGTGGGCGCCAGGGCCGGGCCTATAGCTGCCTCGAGCCACGCCGCCCTGGAAGCAGCCATGACCTGCGCCCTGGTCTTGGGTCTCTCCCCTATCCTAGCATCTGAACTCGTGAGGGGGCTGGTGAGCGGCATCGGCGGCACAGCCATGCTTGTCTTCGCGGCCACCATGATAAGGGGAGCGCTGAGGAAGGAGTTCTCAACCGAGGCGGTCAGCGAGAAGAACACACATGGCCCTCTCCTAGGCGGCGCGGTAGCGACGGCCCTTAATCCTTACTGGTACCTCTGGTGGGCCACGATAGCAGCTTCATATTTCGCCCTCTCCTTCCCCTATGGCTTCTTAGGTGTGTTGGCCTTTTACCTCGGCCATATCTCAGCTGACCTAATCTGGTACTCAACTGTATCGGCCTTGGTGGCCCAGGGAGGCCGCGTCCTCGGCGAGCGCCTTAACTGGCTCATCTTGGCCTGTGGCCTCCTCCTGGCCTTCTTTGGCGTTCAGTTCCTCTGGCTAGCCCTTGGGACGCTAAGCCAGGCTTAGCGAGGAAGTGGGAGGAATAGGGCTTGAGGAAGGCTCGGAGGACGCGCTATGACCTTTACGCGGATGTCCTGGCGGCCGTGGAGAGGTTAGGGCCTTGCGGCCTGACGCGCGTATCATACGCTGCTGGCTTGCCGGTGGATAGGGCCAAGAGGCTCGTGCTGAAGCTCGTCAGGGCCGGTTTTCTGGCGGTCGAGGAGATAGAGGGGCGCAGGTTTTATTATCTAACGAGTCGTGGGGCGGCCTTCCTAGAGCTCTACCGCAGGCTGAGGGAGATGGTGGAAGCCATAGAGGCCGCATGGGGAGAGCACCCCTAGTGAGCACTGCTCGTGAGCTTCCTTCTTAAGCCGGGTAGCCGATGGGCAAGCGAGGTGGGAGGGGCTGTCGGGCAAGAGGACAACCGAGGTCAGGCCTGGCCAAGTGATACGGCTCGGCAAGGTGGAGGGCGACTTGGTGGTTGGCCAAGGGGCCGTGGTCCAAGGCGAGGGCTCCCCGCCCGCCGTTGAGGTCTCGGGCATCGTGAGGTGCCGGGGCTCCTGTACTTTCGAGGGCAGCTTGAAGGCCAGGAGGCTAGAGGGGCGCGGGGGCCTAGTGGAGGTAGAAGGTGACTTGGAGATAACCGACAGGGTGCGCCTCAGGAGGGCGTCCCTGGAGGTCTCGGGGGACCTCAAGGCCCCCAGGGTGGAGGTAGATAGGTCCCTGAGGGTAAGCGGCTCACTAGATGGCGAGGAGGTAAAGGTAGGTGGCTCGCTCAAAGCCGAGGGACCGGTTAAGGCCGGGTCGGTGGACGTGGGCGGGACGCTGAGCGCCCTCGATGCCTTCGAGGCCGAGGAACTGAGGGTAGGCGGGACGGCCAGGCTCGATGGCGAGGCCAGGGTAGGCAGGCTGAGCGTGGGGGGCACCGCGATAATCAGGGCCGGGAGAGTGGATAAGCTGAGTGTCGGGGGCTCCCTGAGGGCCATGGAGAGCCTTGAGTTCAGCTCCCTGAGCGTGGGCGGGACGGCCAGGCTAGGCAACGGGAAGGGAGGCAGGGCGAACGTGGGCGGGACCCTCAGCTTTGACGGGGAAGCCAAGTTCGAAAGTATCTCGGTCGGAGGGACATTATCCTTCGCCAACGAAGCGAGAGGAGACTCTATCAAGGTCGGGGGGACGCTGAAGGCCAACGCGAGTGTGGAGCTCACGGGCCAGCTCTCAGTGGGAGGGACCTGCCGTATCTCAGGCGTCCTCAAGGCCTCGTCTATCCGCGTGGGCGGCTCCTTAGAAGCCGAGAAAGTGGAGGCCGGCGAGGTCAGGGTAGGCGGGAGGGTAGTGACCAGTGAGGGCGTTATCGCCGAGCGCTTCGAGATAGGCCGGAGGGGGCGCGTGGAAGGGCCTGTTAGGGCCTCGGTCGTCAGGATAAGGGAGCGGGGCAGGGCCGAGGACGTCTGGGGCGAGGAAGTCATCCTGGAGGAGGGCGCTAGGGCCAGGAACATCTACGGCATCCGCGTCTACCTAGAAGCTGGCTGCCGTGTCTCGGGCGAGGTCAAATACGTGGAAGAGTTCCAGGCCGAAGAAGGCGTCAGGTTGGCTAAACCGCCCGTGAAAGTTGAGAGGCCAGAGGACATAGGGCTCTGAAGTTTAAACGGGAGATGCAAGCGCTCCTAAAGGCCCTCAGAGGCCAGGTGCCCTGGCTATCCTATCGCCTAAGACATGTCATGTCCTATCGCCTAAGACGTGCCCGATGGGTGTGTCCAGCTTGGCGACTACGCCCATGCAGGGCACCGAGGGGACCCTCTCGAAACCCAATAGCTCGTAACTCCTCACGAGCTTCTTGCGCTTTTCCTCCCGGGCTAGGAGGACGAAGATATCCGTGTCCATGGCCACCATTTCGGTGTCAAAATGCACCAAATCTTATAAGCATTAGGTATTAAAGTGAAACCAGCATGGCACGTAGGCGGCGGGGTGAAACGCCCCTCCTAGCGGGCAAGCGTAAGGCCCTCGTGGCCCTCCTCCAACGCGATGGCCGTATGAGCTTGACGGCCCTCGGCAGGGCGTTAGGCATATCCCATGCGGGCGTGAAGAAACACCTTGATAAGCTGTTTTCCTCTGGTCTCCTCAGCGTCAGGGCCTGCCTCAACCCGAAAGCGCTCGGGGCCAAGCTCCTCGTCTTAGTGTGCGAGGTAGAACACGACAAGCTCCTAAGCCTCGTGCGCGTCTTCAGCAAGTGCCCCCGCGTGGTCTTCCTCTCGACCCTCATAGGGCCGTATAACCTCATGGCCATGATGGTGGCCGAAACGCCGGGCCTGGTGGAAATAATGGCTATCGGGGCTTGCTGCCTCAGGCGTATGGAGGGCATAAGGCGCTCTGAGCTCTACGTGGTGGGGGAGCTGCTCTACCCGGATGCCCTGCCCATAAAGGTGACAATCGAGAAGGAGGCCGAGGAGACGCCCTGCGGCCTGGTGTGCGGCTCCTGTGATTTTTACGCCAGCGGGAAGTGCCCGGCCTGCCCGGCGACTAAGTGGTATAAAGGCCCTCTTTAAGTTCCGAATTTAAACCTAATACTTATTATATGAGGTTACATTACATCGCTCGCCATGAGGGGGCAGGGAGCCCTTAGCGTAATGCCGATCGCGGCCCTCCTGGCGCTCATAGCCGGCCTCGAGGCCTGGTATATCATCGCCCAGCCAGCCCTGCCGAGAGCTGAGCCAACTCCGGCCATCACCCTCATCTCCGGCTCCTTCTACGTGCTCGTGGGCTTCTTGGCTGGCCTCCTCGGCGGCATCATAGGCACGGGCGGCTGTAGCGTCATGCTGCCCATAATCCACTTCTGGGGCGGTTTTCCGGCTGCCACGGCCATAGGGACCACGCTCTTCGCGGTCATATTCACAGCCATCTCGGGCGGCTACGGTCACCTGCTCAGGCGCAACGTGGACAAGCGAGCTGCTGCCTGGCTGGGAGGTGTGGGCGTCCTGGGCGTGGCCCTGGGCTCTTGGCTTTTCTGGCTGGTGGCCAGGCAGGCCGTGAAACTACTCTGCCTCATCTTGGGCGTGGTGTTCCTCTGGCCAGCCGCCAGGATGATATACGAGGGCTTATCGCCTTGGCTTAAGAAGGGGCAGGCCGCCGGGGCAGGCAAGGGCACTTCTATCCCTGGCAGGGGCTGGGCTCTCGGCGCCTTCGGCTTCCTCATAGGCATAACCACGGGCTTAGTGGGCCTAGGGGGCGGTTACGCGCTCGTCCCGGGCTTAATCTATCTCTTCGGGGCGCCTGTCTACATAACTATGGGGACATCATTAGCCGTCATGATACCGCTCGCCCTGGTGGGCGGGCTGATAAAGCTCTACCAGGGCTTCGTGGATTTCTCGGCAGGCTGCCTCTTGGCCCTCGGGACTATCGTGGGCGCCCAGGCAGGGGCAGCTATCATGAGGCGTTTCAGGCCGGCTACGCTCAAGCTGATATTCGGCGCTTACTTCACTTACGTCTCGCTGAAGTTCATAACGGGCTACTTCGGCGTGATGATATGGTGATGGCGCGGGCCTAGAGGAAAGTGGTCATGGTGAAGTCCACCACTTCCACGCCCGGCCTCAGCTCGCGCTTTATGAAGGCCACTATGTCCTCGTGGAACACATAGGGGATATCACCCTCGCGTCTTATCGGTATGCCTGTCTTAGCCATTTTATCACCACGGGCGAAGTCACTGAACACGTAAGTCTCCCGGCCTGATGTGAAGAGGAGCCTGAGCGATATAGGTGGGTCCCCGAGCGGGTAATCCTCTACCGCGTAGAACACTGTCTTGACGCCGCACTCAAGGGCTTTACGCTTGAACTCCTCCCAGCTGGACAGCTTGTGGACCGGCACGCGCGCTCAGGGGCGCCCCCACTTAAATACTTACGCGGATTACCTGAGCGCGGTGGCCCGGTTGGAGCTTGAGGACATGCGTAAGTCCCTGAGCTCAATAGCTATTGTGGTCTTCGTGCCGCCACATGATGCCCCCAAGCTAGCCGAACACGTGAGGGAAGCCGTCGAGGGGGCCGGGCTCAAGGCCTTCGTCAGGGCGGAGGGCTATGCCTTCATGCAATCCGAGGAAGTAGGGCGGTTGGGCCTGCCCCATCTCAGGCTGGCCCTCATAGAGGGCCGGATATCCATGTGGGTGAGGGACCCTTACAAGTTAGGCGCTGGTCCAGGTCTAGTGGCCGAGGAACTCTACGACGGCATAGTGAGGGGGGCCAGGGCAGCAGCATCCGTGATAAGAGCTTACTGCTCTGAGAAAGGAGCTGAAGCCATAATCAACGTCCCTTAAGCCCAGGGAGAGGCGGCTTAGCCTATGACGAGCTTGCTGAGCCTTATGCCCTCACGATGTAGTATGTAGCCGCATACCTTGCACTTCAGCTTAAGCGTTTGCTTCTTAGTGGTCTTGGCGAAGCGCCTCTGCCTGGGGTACTTCTGGCCCCCGTAGCCCTTCTTGCGCCATTCGTGCCTGCGCTCGCCTTCAGCCAGAGCCCTGCGCTTCCCGGCCTTATACAAGCTGACCTCGTGCTCCGTGTGCTTCCTGCACCTCGGGCAGTAGGTGCGTATGACCTTCGGGACCTTCAAGCTAATTCCACCTCCACCGCCAGCCCCTTGCGTATCAGACCCAGGGCGTTCTCGGCAGGTATAAAGGCCACGTCGCCGCGCCTGAAGGGACCGTGCACCTTCATGTCCGCCCCCACTAAGGCTGGCACATCGGCTAACAGCCTTATCAACATGAGGCCCTGGCGCTGGCCGGGGACAGGCCTCTCAACGTTGGTCATGCGGCTGGGCTCCCTGACCTCGCCCCTAACGAGGCCCTTAAAGAACTTCCTCAACTCCGAGAAGGAAGCCTCAAGGGGGCCGAAGAGCTCCCGCTCCTCGGGCGTGAGGGCCTCGACCTCCAAGTGACGGTTGGCCAAGAGGGCCTTTAGGGCCTTCTCCACCCGCGCCCAGAAGATATCTTCGAGCATCCTGAGCACGTTATCGAGCTCAGCTCTCACGAGGCGTGTCTTGAGTGCCTTAGCATCGGCCATCTTGAGGCTGGCCCTGAGGTGGGCCACCAGCTCAGCGGCCTCACGGTAGAAGCCATCGGGTAGCTTAGCCAGCTTCTTGGCCTCCCTCTCGGCCCTCCAGGCCTTGAGCAGCTCCTCGTAAGTCATCATGCCAGCTCCGCCACCCCCTTACACATCAGGAAGACAGCGGCCCCGAGCGGTAGCTCTACTACCTCGCCGGGCTCAAAGGGGCCGTACTTCTCGTCCCCGAGCTTGATAGCCGGCACCTCGGGCAGCTCGTGGGTCACCCTGACCTTAGCCCAGCCCTTCCTGAAGGCCACGGCTGAGGCCAGGGGGTCAAAATCCTCTAGCTCATCAGCTTTTACGTCAAGCTTGAGGAGGCCCGTCTTACCGTGCAGGCTCCCGCTCATCCTCACCAGCCTGTGCGTATCACGCGTCACGACCGGGTCTACCTTGACGGCCTCTCGCTCGGCGCAGGCCAGGAAGAGCTTTTTCAGGCTGGCCTTCCCCACGCCCCTCGGCACATAAAAGGGCTTGCCGTGCTCAAGGCAATCCAGCATGATATCCTTAGAGGCCAGGATAGCCCTGGCCGCCCTGGGCCTGAGGCCTAGCGCCCTGAGGTCTTCCTCGCTGGCCTTGTAGAGGAGGGCGTAGAGCGCCCTGGCTATCCTCCCCCGCCAGCCCACGTCGGCCACGCTTAAGTTGACGCCTGGCCCGAGGCCTAATAGCTCTGGCTCGAGACCCACAGCCAAGAGGTAATCCACGATCTCGCTCCTCTCGTCCTGGCCCAGGCCCACCACGTCCCCCGAGCTGACCTGTAGGTGGAAGCCCCTATGGCCGGAAAAGGAAGCCGCCATGCTCGCGCGGTCCAAGCCCAGCTCGGCCTCTAGGACCTCTAAGAGCTTCAGGAGCTCCTCCCGGGCGGCTGAGAGACACCTCGGGCAAATCCACTTAATCTCGGCCAAGTCCTTAGAGCCACACTTAGGGCAGGCCTCTGGCGCCTCTCCCCGGCCCGAGGTCCCGCAGCTCCTGCAGGCCCAGAGGTCGTGCTCGCGCTTGCAGGTGGTAAGCAGGTGATCGGCATCTATATCAAATATCAGGTCAGCTCCCAGCCAGCCCTTGGCTTTCATATCCGGCGCCTCGGGCCTCTCGAAGTAAGCCGAGGAGTAGAAGGCGTCAGAAGGGCCTAGCTTGGCCATGAAGCTCCTTAGCTCCTCATAAGAGCCGAAGCTCTTGTGCCTTATCACGATCCTCTCGCCGAAGGTCATAAAGGCGAATTCCCTGTGGGGCAGGTCCTTAGGCTCCGCTGACCCGTGGGAAGCGTAATAGCGCGCGTAGAGGGACCTGAGAAACTTAGCCGTCTTCTCCTCCACCTTCGTCCCCACCCTCCCGCCCCCCTGGCGCCCCGCCCG
>CAZWYW010000036.1:0-13669 GCA_964638535.1 uncultured Candidatus Bathyarchaeia archaeon
GGCCCGCCGGTAGCCACTTATCAGGCCTAAAAGCCCCATGTCTCGCCCGCGCTATAACGGCGCCCTCTTAGCCCTCTCTCTTCCTAACCACACCTATGACCTCAAGGAATTTCAGGACGCTCAAAACCTCCTCGTAAGTAGTCTCGATGCCCATGCTCTTAAGGCCCGCCGTGATCTCACGGGCCGTTAATGGCCTATCTAAGTTAACGACTATGTTCCTCGCAATGAAACTTGAGGCTGGCACGGTCTTTAAGGCTTCGTCAGGACTGCTGAACTTAGGGTTAAGCTCGTAAACAGCCTCCCCGACGGCGGGGGCTAGGGCCTTGGCTTCCGCCAACTGCTCCTTTAGCTCGCCGTAAATTGACCGGGCGCAAGACAGCATAATGCCCGGCGCTCCCCTCAGGGCCTCTAAGGCCACGAATATCCTATCGCTCGCCCTGTATATGAGGAGAGTGCCGCCGCTCTTCCCGCCCATGAACATAAACTCGTCCGGCTTTAGTACACCCGCCAACGAGGAGACCACCTGCTTGATACGGGGAAGGTCCGCGCGGGGGAAATCTGCAATTATCGGCTCCCCTCGGGCATCAGTGATAGCATAGTGTGTGCCCCCCGGCTCTGGTATGAACCTATCGATTACACACCTGACTTTATCCTCCATAGGCTCCTCCATGTGGCGGCTCGCACCTTAATAATTTAAGGATTACGCGGATTTTAACCTCTCGGAGCGATCGTGCACCCTGGCCTCACACTTCGTCTATGAACTTCTCGGGTGGCGGCACTTCCTCGGACAGGCCCTTGCGCTTCCTCAGCTCTGGTATGAGCTGCTTGGCCACGTAGTCTGGCACGGGCGCCCAGTGATCGAATGTGCACTGCCAGAACGCCTTGCCTCCCGTGGCACTACGCATCTCGCTCGCGAGACCGAAGGTCTCGGCTACGGGTATGTAGCCCGTCACCATCATGAGGTGGCCCTTCTGCTCCGTCATGACGATCTTGCCGCGCTTACGCGAGATAAGGCTCGTCACGGCGCCCATGAGCTCCACGGGCACTGAGACCTGTATCTTGTAGATGGGTTCTAGCAGCGCGGGCCTAGCGGTCAGAAAGGAACCGAAGATGGCCCTGCGGGCCGCTGGCACTATCTGCGCCCAACCGCGGTGCGCCGGGTCAGAGTGCAGCTCAGCGTGGATGAGCTTGACCTTCACGCCCCTCATGGGCTCCCCGCTCAGCGGGCCAGAGGAACAGGCTAGGCGGAAGCCCTGTATTATCATCTCGCGGACCTCGCGCAGGTATTGCACGCCCTTCGTCACGTCCACCAACACGTTCTTGTACTCGTCTATGGCCCAGATGCCGCGCGCTTCCTCGGCTGGCCAGCCGAAGTCCTTACGCAAGATAGTCGCTACCTTCTTCTTCGGCATCTCGTCCGTTATCTCACCGGCCTCTATGGCCTTTATCACCTCAGGCTCCAGGGGCTCTACCTGAAGCCAGAGCTTGTTGTGCTTGTTCGGGCTCTTCGCCATGGCGTTCACGCCCTCGCCCATCACGGTCTCGCGGTAAACTACGATCGGCTGGGAGGTAACGACATCCACGCCGTAGTCCTTGATGAACTTACACGCGATCTCCAGGTGGAGCTCGCCCATACCGCTGAGCAGGTACTCACCTGTCTCCTTGTTGATGGTGGCCACTAAGTTCGGGTCCTCTATACTGAGCTTCTGCATGACCTCTATGAGGCGCGGGAGATCGGTGGGGTGCTTGGGCTCTATGGCTATGGTAACCACGGGCTCCGTGATGTATTTGATGCGCTCGAAGGGCACCATCACGTCCTTGTAAGCCACATCCACCAGGGTCTCGCCAGCGCGGGCGCCTTCCAGGCCTAAGAGGGCAGCTATGTTGCCCGCCCTCACCTCCGGCACGGCGTCACGGAAGGGACCCATGTAGATGGATACCTGTTGGACCCTGTGCTTACGCTTAGCGCCTATCAGGTAGACCTCCTGGCCCTCGTGGATGGTACCGGAGAACAAACGGCCCGTGGCCACCAGACCGGCGTGCGGGTCCACCTGGGCCATGGTGAAGCACATCACGGTGGGGCCATCGTCGTCGCACTCCAACATGGCCCGGCCGATCTCAGAGTCGAGTGGCCCTTTCCAGATCATGGGTATCCTGTACTTCTGGGCCTCTATGGGGTTGGGCAGGTGGTGGACTACCATGTCCAGTATGGCCCTGTGGAGAGGCAGCTCCTTGCGCAACTCGTCCACTCTGTCCTCCTGGTAAGCGGCTATGAAATCCGAGAACTTGAAGCCCTTCTCCTGCGCGATCTGGACCGTGAAGCCCCAGCGGTGCAGCGCTGAGCCGAAGGCCACCGTGCCATCAGCCGGGCTCACCTTCCACTTGTCCCTGAACTCCGGCTCGGCGTAGAGATCTATGAGCTGGTTGAACTGCCTTATAATACGCGCTATCTTCTCCTGCGCTTCCTTGGGCGATAGCTTCAGCTCCCTGATCAGCCTATCGACCTTGTTGATGAATAACACGGGCCTCACGCGCTCCGCCAGGGCTTGCCGCGTGACGGTCTCCGTCTGGACCATGACCTCTTCCACGGCATCCACGACCACTATCACGCCGTCTATAGCCCTGAGGGCGCGCGTCACCTTGCCCGTGAAGTCCACGTGGCCGGGCGTGTCTATGAGGTTGATGAGGTACTCCTGACCCCCGACCTTGTGTAAGAGCGAGATGTTCGCGGTCTTGATGGTGATACCCCTCTTCTGCTCTTCCTCTAGGTAATCGAGCCAACGGGCCTCACCAGCTATCTTAGGCGATATCACACCCGCCTCGGCTAACAGGCTATCGGTCATGGTGGTCTTCCCGTGGTCGATGTGGGCCACTATGCCTATGTTCCGCACGCGTTCCTTCTTCCCCATCAGCTTCAGTATCTCGGGCGTCTGTTTGAACTTGGGCATACCTCATCGGCCCTCCAAGTTTCAGGCCTGTGGGGCCGAGGGGGCCTTAATAAGCTTACGTGGGCTCCGTTTATAGCATGACGTGGGCCTCGGGAACCCGCCGCGCCCACATCTAAGAAGCCCGTTCGGGCGATACGGGCTTCTTCATCGGCCCGCTTAACTGCCTGACCTGGCTGGCCATAAGCTTTCGCGCCCCCGTGGGCAGCGGGATGGGCAAGGTATTTCAGCCCCCGGGGTTATTTTGCCCGGTGATAGCTTGCTCAAGCTAGCCTCAAGACTCGAGCAGATAAGGAAGTCCCCCATAAGGCGGGTAGCCGCGCTACTGGCCGAGGCCAGGAAAAAGCGGGACTTAATTTCCTTTGGCGGTGGCGCCCCGAGCTTGCCTCCCCCTAAGGAGGTCATAGATGCCTTAATAGGGAGGTTACGTGAAGAACCTCAGTTCTCGGCTTCTTATGGCGGCACCAGGGGCTTCTTGGAGCTGAGGGAGCTGGTGAGCGAGGATCTGAAACGCTACGCCGGCATATCGCCTGACCCGGCCAGCGAGATCATAATAACTGAGGGGGCCACGGAGGGCATCTTCCTGGCCCTTATGGCCATCGCGGAGCCGGGCGATGAGGTCATAATAATGGACCCCACTTACCTGGGCTACTCGGAGGCCATCAAGCTCTGCGGCGCTAGACCCGTGAGACTGCCGGTCTACGTAGAGGAGGGCTTCCAGCCCGATGTAAAGCGCCTTAAAGAGCTCATCGGGCCAAGAACGAAGGCCCTCATCCTGTTATCGCCGGATAACCCCACGGGCCGCGTGGTAGAGCGAGAGCGGGTGAAGGCAATAGTGGATCTGGCCGCCGATCACGGTTTCTGGCTTATCTCGGATGAGACGTATAGGCACATCATCTACGAGGGGCAGCACACCTACGTGGCGGCTTTGCCGGGCGCCTGGGAGCACACCATAACTGTCTGCACTTTCTCTAAGGAGGCCTCAGCGCCCGGCTTTAGGCTAGGCTTCGCTTACGGGCCAGCCGAGGTCATAGACGCCATGGAGAAGCTGAAGCAATACACGAGCCTCTGCCCCAGCACGCCAGCCCAGCTCGCCATGATAGCCTTCTTACGCGACGGCGTTAAGGAGCGTTACCTCCGCGAGGTCGTGATACCGACCTATAGGGCGCGGCGGGACGTGATGGGAAAGTGGTTGGCCGAGCTCTTGCCCGAGGCTAGGACCGTCAGGCCAGCGGGCTCCTTCTTCTACTTCGTGGACATAAGATCCTACTTAGAGCGGCTGGAGATAGATGAGGAGAGACTCTGCGATGAGCTCATAGAGAAGGCATCAGTAGTAGCCATCCCGGGCGGTTACTTCGGCGAGAAAGGCCGAGGGCACATAAGGCTGACGTTCGTCTCTGAGCCGGAGGAGCGGATAGCCGAGGGGCTCTCCAGGATAGCACGTTTCCTGACCTCGGCCCACTGAGGCGCTGCACGTCTCCTACCCCTGTCGGCCTGGCTGAGACAGCGCGAAGTGCCCCACTCAATTTTGTCGTGCCCGCTTCTACCCTGACGGAAGTCTCGGCCCTATAGCCCAGCTTAGTCTCGACCCTGAAAGTGGCGTTCCGGCCCTCGTATGCTGTCCAGTTCCAGTAGCAGGTGAATGTCACGCTCGCGTTAGGCTGGAGCACGTAGGGCGGTCTCAGGGATGGCGTGGTATTCGTGAAGACGAACAGTTCCTCGCCCACGCGGACCGTGATATTGCATATCCTGGCTGGCGCTGGCGAGGCTGGCTCGTTGAAGATCGTGATGTTGATGTAGGGCTGGCCGTTAGCGATCGCGAAGGTCAGCTCGGTTATCTTAATGATCACGGGCGGCGGCGTAGTGCAGCTCAGGTAGCCCCTGTAGCCCTCCACGGTCCTGACGATCACCGTAGCCGTCTTGTTTCTGTAGGCCAGCCAGTGCCAGGTGCAGTTCAGGACCACGGAATCGCCCGGCTTCAGCTCCTTAGGGCTGGTGGCTGAGATGCTCGGCTCGGTCAGTAGGCTTTCTATCTTGGTCCCATTAGCCAACATCACGTCCACGCCGGACACGCGCACGGAGGTCTCGCTCTCCCGCGCGTTAGTGACATTCAGCAGGAACCAGAAGGGCCTTGAAGCGTTGAAAGTAACCTTTAGGACCAACTTGACGGTCGGGGGCACGGCCTTGAAGATAGCGCCAGAGCCACCTTTAACAGGCACTATTACGGCCAGTTCCTGACCCGTGTAGTTGGCCCAGTCCCAGTGGCAGGTGATGGTGGTCGAGTTGCCGACCGACAGCTTGAGGGGCAGAGATGGTTCCGTCTTCTCTACCTTGTGGAGCTGCATATCCGGCGTCATGACGAGCACGGATTCTACCTCTACCTCGCCGGGCGAGTAAGACGGGTTTAGCACGGTCAGGTTGAAGTAGCTGGTGTCGTCGAGCGGGAAGCCCACGGCCTCTATGGCTATGGCCGGCTTATTGGGCGGCCTCACGCCCAGACTGTACCAGTAGCCGCTTGTGATCATGTAAGTGAGCAAGCATGCCACCAACATGCAGGTTATGAACAGGAGCGCTAGCGTAGCCCTGCGCATCTCAGGACCTCCCTTCGCCGCCAGGGTTGCCCGTCAGCCTTTTATGAGGTTTGTGTAGCACGGCGCGCGGGTGCGAGATATGTCCAGGACCCAGCTCCGGGCATGGGAGATCGCCCTATCGGCTGTCCTAGCGGCCCTTTACGCGGGCCTAGTAGTCGCCCTAGGCCCGGTGAGCTTCTACGCCCTCCAGGTCAGAGTAGCAGATGCCCTCTTGCCATTATCGATCGTCCTGGGCCGGCCGGCCATAATAGGGCTGGCGTTAGGGTGCTTCATAGCTAACTTCTTCGGTCTCCCCTTCCCCTTCTGCGTGGCAGACGCCATTCTCGGCTCGCTTGCCAACCTCGCGGCCTGTGGCCTAGGCTACAGGCTGGGCGGTGGGAGCACCGATCCCAAAAAGGTCTTCCTGGCCACTTTGGCCATCTTCGGCGTGGTGACGGCCGTGGTGGGCACCTACTTGCCCTTCCTCCTCGTGGCCTGCGGCATACCAGCTGACCTGCCTTTCTTAAGCTCACGTGTAGCACCGCCGCCCCTCGGCCTACTCCTCGTCGGCTGGGTGGGCGTGGGGCTCGGCAGCTTAGTGAGCGTGGTCGTGATGGGCTACCTGCTCCTGGTGGCCGTCGTCAAGGCCGGCGTCAGGCCCTCACCAGGTACTCCTTGAGTTCCCAGCTCGTCACACGTCCTTCGCCTTCCTCGCCCGATTCCTCCAAGAACTTCAGGTAAGCTTTCCACTCGGCCTCCTTAAGCGCGAAGAACTGCTCCGCTAGGCGTGGGCCAAGGGCCTCGCGCACCACCGGGTCTTTCTTTGCCAACTCTATGGCCTCGTCCAAGTTAGCCGGCAGCTTCTCCACGCCCCTGGCCTCCAGCTCTTCCTCTTTCAGCTTGTAGACGCTCTCATCCACAGGCTCGGGCAGCTCTAGGCCTTCCTCAAGGCCCTTCAGGCCAGCGGTCAGCAGACCAGCCAAGGCCAGGTAGGGATTGCAGGATGGGTCGGGACAGCGAATCTCGAGGCGCACATCACCACGGGCCGCGTCGTGCTCGGGTATGCGGACGAGAGCAGAGCGGTTCCCTATAGACCAGCACACGAAGATGGGAGCCTCGAAGTGGGGCATGAGGCGTTTGTAGCTGTTCACCGTCGGGGACATGAGGGCCGCGAGCGCCCTCGCGTGGGCCAGGATGCCCGCGAGGAAACTGGCGCCCTCCTCCGAGAAAATGCGCTTGCCGTCGCCGCGCTTCCCTCCTGGCCCCATGACATTACGCCCATCCTTGCTCAGGCTCAAGTGGATGTGCATGCCACTGCCTGCCTTATCTATGAAGGGCTTGGGCATGAAAGTAGCCGTGAAGCCGCGCTTGGATACCCAGTACTTAATGGCCCACTTAGCGAGCGTTATCCTGTCCGCCAGCCCCACGGGCGTGTCCTTCTTCAGCGTCAGCTCGAATTGGCCGGGCCCTACCTCGTGGTGCGTGAACTCTATGCCGACCGTCTGGTGGACCACGCCCGCCAGCTCGGAGAGGAGGGAGAGCACGTCGTGCGTGTAGAGGGGCTCCATGCAGCGCCAGGGATCTACGACCTCTGGGCTGGAGGTGTTCTTGAGCACGTAGAACTCCACTTCCGTCCCGCTTACCACGCCGTAGCCTGCCTCGGCCACACGGGCTAAGACCTTCTGGAGCGCGAAGCGCGTGTCGAGCTCGAAGCGCTCCCCCGCCTTGTAGATATCACAAACAAATAAGGTGTAGCCATCTAACTCGACCTTCGTGGCTGGGTCGGGCATGGCTAATAGGTCGGAGTCCTCCACGTGGCAGAAGCCGCAGGAAGAACCGTCGAAGCCGTAGCCGCTCGTCAGCAACGAGCTCAGCTTCTCAGCCGGGAAGTATTTGCACCTCACGCCTCCCATGATGGCCGGTATCAGGGGGACTACCATGCCCTGAACGCTCATTACGAGGTAGGGCTCAAGACGCAAACGGTTATAAACATTTCCCTGAATATTATAGACGATTGTTCAGGATAACGCCGGAAACCTTATACAGAGTTTTCCAGCCCAACGTGCGGGGCACTAGGGGGCTGAACGCTTGAAGCTGGACGAGCTCGACAAGAAGATACTGGCGCTCCTGATGGAGGACGGGAGGCTTTCCTGCCGGGAGATGGCCAGGGAGCTAGGCGTCTCGCCGGCCACTGTGGCGAAGAGGTTAAAGAAGCTAGAAGCATCGGGCATCATAAAGGGCTACACGGCCCTATTGGACCACGAGAAGCTGGGCTACGAGATCACGGTCGTCACGGCCATCACGGTCTCGGGCGGGGTATTATTGGAGGTCGAGCGCGAGATAGCCAAGCTGCCGAACGTATGCGCCGTCTACGACGTGACGGGGCCGGTGGACGTCATGGTGGTAGCTAAGTTCAAGAGCAGGCAGGAACTCAGTCGCTTCACTAAATCGCTCCTGGCCATGCCGAACGTGGAGCGCACATGCACTTACGTGGTCCTCACAACGATCAAAGAGGACTTCAGGCTCCTCTGAGCCCCAAGGCTTAGTCCCTCAGGCCCTGATGCCCGCCAGCCGCTTGGCGTAGGCTTTCTTCTCCTCTAAGCCCGCCAGCCTGTATATCATGATGCGCTGGGCCTGGGGTGAGCCAGCCCCGTGGACGGACTCGACCAAGTAAGCCGAGGCCCCTAGGCCGACGGTCATGTTGGCTATCAGCCTGAGGATGCGGAGCCTGTGCTCCGTGGGCACGTCCGCCTTAGCCTTTAGGTATTTCTCGAGGTAAGGGCCTACCTCTGGGTTCCTGAGGTCCTTCTCGGACGGCATGGTGACTAAGAGGCCGCCGGCTATGTCCACGGCTAACCTGGCCATCTCGTAGGGGAAGCGCGTCACGTTCAGCTTGCAGATGTTCGCGAGGAGTTCATCCACCATGTAGGTGCCCGAGGCCTCCTTATGGCCCTCGTAAGAGCACGCTAGGCCGCAGGCGTAGAGGGTCTCGTTCAAATGGATCATCTCCACTATCTTGTCCCTTATGTGGTGGGAACCCGCCACGCCCTGGTACTCGGCCACGGCCTGGGCAGCGCCTATGAGCACGTCCCCTAGGCCAGGCTTACAGCCCCCGTAGCTCTGCCTGTGGTAAGATGAGAAGACCTGGACCAACCTGCCCGTGAATTGCCATTCGCCACACATGAAGACCCTTTCCCAGGGCACGAAGACATCATCGAATATTATAACGGCCTCCTGGCTCCCGTACACCGGGTTGCCCACGTCCATGGGGGCGCCCTCTAGCTTCCAGGTATCGCAGGGCTGCCGCCCGTAGACGTATATCAGGCCCTCGGCATCGCTCGGGACGGCGAAGGAAACAGCGTAGACCTTCTCGTTCTCCCTGAGCGCTCGGGTGGGCATAACTATTATCTCGTGCGCGTTCACACAGCCCGTCTGGTGGAGCTTAGCGCCCCTCACCACTATACCGTCGTCATCTTCCTCCACCACGCGCAAGTATAAGTCCGGGTCAGCCTGCTCGCCAGGCCTCAGGCCTCTATCGCCCTTAGGGTCCGTCATAGCGCCGCCGCACACTAGGTCGAAATCCTGGACGTAGGCTAAGTAGGCCTTGAAGCGCTCGTAATAGCGTGTCCCGAGCTCGCGATCCATCTCGTACGTGACGATGGAGAGCGCGTTCAGAGCGTCCATGCCCACGCAGCGTTGGAAGCACGTGCCCGTCCTGCGGCCCAACAGCCTCAGGAGCTTCACTTTCTTGGCCAAGTCCTCCACGCTCTGGTGGATGTGCGTGAAGCGGTTCACCCTCCTGCCCGTGAGGTGCGAGATGGCCGTGGCTAGGTCCCTGTAAGCCGGCTCGTGGGCTACCGCGTACGTCTCGGCCACCGCGTTGACAGATGGCCTTATTATCGGGTGGTCCACCACGTTCTTCACGCGCTCCCCGAGGAGATAGACGCGAAGGCGGCGTTTCCTGAGGCTCTCAATATATTCCTCAGGTGTCTTAAGGCCCTTCTTGCCCCAGCGCTTGAGCCCGTATTCCTCTAAGCTCCCATACTCCATTTCCCATTCCCTCGCCTGGCCTTTCGGCCATCAAGCTATAAGGGATTTGGGGCGCCCTGGTCAGCAGCCCGGTTTTATCTGCCAGCGCGGACGTAAGGCCAGGTGGCGTCGCTTGGTCATCGCGGGCAAGGTGTTCGTATTAGCCGAGCCCGTGGGCCTGGCCGAGCTCAAGGAAGCCTTATCGGCCTTGAGGTTCGAGGAGGAGCGCGAGGAAGATGGCCAGGTCTTCAAGCTCGTCCGGGAGGTGCGCGATTTAGCCGAGCGCGAGGGCACCTTATTGGGCATTTACGCTGAGGATTTCTTAACGCGCGTCTTCCACAGGGGCGAGACCAGGCTGATCCCCAGGACGATGGAGGCCCTCTTCTGCTTTGCCGAGCACGCTGGCCACCTCTTCTTAATCGTGCTTGAGAAAAAGCGCCGGGCCAATTTAGTGGCCAACAGGCTGAGCGAGGCTATCTTCGGGCGCGTAGGGGCCATAGTGGAAGCTAGGATACCCCCCGAGCACCTAGAGGAATTCCACAAGAAGAACCCGGAGGAGACCAAGGTCATATTCTTCGACAACGTGGATATCCCGAACGTGAACAAGCTGGCCCTCTACGGCCCCGACCTGGTGAACACAGAGCTATTCGAGCGCTACAAGGCCCACGGGGATATCTGGTACGTGGTCTCCAAGGCCAGCAGTTATGATTACGTGGTCGGCATAACGCGTGACGGTTCCGTGACCATATTCAACACGAACGACAGGCTCCGGTACCTAGAGTACGTGCTCAAGGAAGTGCTCCCCATGATCTTAGTGAGCTGAAGGACCTAGCTAGGCTTGGCCAGCTTCGCCCTCCGTAGCCGGTACTAAACCGGCTTCACGAGCGTATTGCCTCACGGCCTCCCAGCCGCCCTTAGCCTTGGCTACCACGATCTTAAAGGCGTGCTCATGTGATAGCTTGGGCGGGGGCTCTTGACCCGTGGCCTCCTTAAGCAAGAACCTCGCGGCCCTGAGCACCTCACCGTTCAGCCTCGAATCAGCTAGGTCAGCCACGTGGACCACGAGGGCCTCTAGTGTCTTGGGCGAGATAGGGCCGTGTTCAGCGTGGTGGGCAGCGACGGCGTGTAACACGTCGAGCGGGAAGCCCCTCCTAGCTAGCTCGGCCACGGCGAGCGTGACGTGGTCTAAGCGCTCCCCGAGGGGCGAGAAGATATACGTGCCGTCCTCCCGCTCGGCGTAACAGGGCGCCTTCATGATGTCGTGTAGCAGGGCAGCCGCTATCACCACGTCTCTATCTACCTCGCTCCCGTAAACTTGTTCCACTAGGTCACAGAGCGCTAGGGCGAGCTTCACGGTAGCGAGCGTGTGTTGGACCAGGCCGCCTGGGTAGGCGTGGTGGTGGGAGCGACCTCCTGGGCTAGTCTCGAGTGAGAAACCCTGGCCTGTTAAGAGGACCTTCTGCTCTTCTAAGAGAGCCTTGACCTTGGCCCTGAGGTCCGGGTCCCTTATCATGTCCGCGTAGGCCAGGAGGTCCGCGAGGCTGGCCAAGACCTGACACCTAGCCTCCTTAGGCCCCGCGTGCCTTTTAGGCTAGACTATCATGCTTTAAGAAAAGCACGTAAGGCTCTAACGCCGATGCCTACTACGAGGCCCCATGTGGATCCTCACGAGGGCTATGTTGTTTTTCAGGAATGCCTTCAGGTCGCGCGTTTAAGTAGCTCCTCAGCGGCCTCAATCGCCTCTCTCAAAACTTCTTCTGCATCGAGCTTGACGTGCTGGCCCTCGAGCACCACGGGCTGGCCGTCCACGAAAACGGCTTCCACAGCCCCCGATCTAGCCGAATAGACGAGGGCCGCGTAGATATCGTGGAGGGGCGTGGTGCTGGCCTTCCTCAAATCAAGGATTATGAAATCCGCTTTCTTGCCGGGCTCGAGCGAGCCCACCTGGTCCGCTAGGCCGAGGGCGCGGGCGCCGCCTATGGTAGCCATCTCGAGCGCCTGGCGGGCCGTTAGAACGGTCGGGTCCCTCCTGGCGGCCTTCTGGAGGAGGCAGGCGAACTTCACGGTCTCCAACATGTCGAGAGCGTTATTGCTGGCCGGGCCATCTGTGCCCAAGCCCACCGCCAGGCCAGCTGTTAACATCTCGGGGACCCTGGCCACCCCCACGCCTAACTTGGCGTTAGCCACGGGGCAGTGTGCTATCCCCACGCCCGCCTCGGCCAGGAGAGCTATATCTCGGTCCGTCAGGTGGACACAGTGAGCTGCCGTCGTGCCGGGCCAGAGGAGGCCGAGCTCAGCCAGGTATTCAACAGGTGTCTTGCCGTGGCGGGCCAGGCAATCCTTAACCTCGCCCTCCGTCTCGGCTAAGTGGATGTGGATGCCTGTCCCAAGCTCGCGGGCTTTATCGCGGATGTGCTCTAGGAGCTCGCGGCTACACGTATAGGGCGCATGGGGGCCTAACACGACCTTTATCCGCCCGTCCCCGGCGCCGTGGTAACGCTCGAAAACGCGCAGAGCGTCCTCGAACATGCGGTCGCCTACCTCTGGCCCAGGAGCATCGAAAATCCCCGGCGCAAGCACGGCCCTCAAACCCGATTTGAGCGCGGCCTCGGCCACCTGCCCCTCATGGAAATACATATCGCAGAAGCAGGTGGTGCCTGTAAGAGCCATCTCGAAGCAGGCCAAGAGGGCGCCGCGGTAGACCTCCCTTGGCCCCATCTTGGCTTCCATGGGCCAGATATGCTCCCTCAGCCAGGCCTCAAGCGGCACGTCCTCGGCCAGGCCCCTGAGGAGCGTCATGGGGGCATGGGTGTGGCAGTTGATGAAGCCCGGGAGAACAGCTTTACCGCGCCCGTCTATCGCCTCCTCAGCTCTGAAGGCCAGCCCCTTGGGCTTATCAGCGTGAACCACGCGCCCGTCTCTCACGGCCAGGTAGGCGTCGCTGACAGGCCTGCGCCCGTCCATGGGCACCAGCAGGCAGTCTTTGACGAGCAGGTCAGCCTCCACCACGCTCAAGGCCTCTTCAGCCTCTAGCCTCGACCTCCATGAGCCTCACGCATAAGTCCCTCAGGGCAGCCTGGAGCTCTTCTATATCCCCGCTCTTCACGTAGGCGAGCGGTATACGCTCTAGCTCAGCGAGTTCTACGGCCAGCTTATCTGGCTTGGCGCCCTGCATGACCACGGCCCCCGGTTTTATCATGCTTATCCTCACGGCCACCATAGGGGAGCGCCCCCTCCTCACGCGAGCGAAGATGAGCGCCCTCTCGCTCGTGTGGCCGAATATCTGGAGGAACTCCCAACCGGAGAGCGTGTAGATGGCCTTTATGCTGTCTATGAGCGTATAGCCATACAGGGGCCGCCCGGCTTCCCCCTCGCAGGCCACTAGCTCAGCCCCTATAGCCCTGCAGAACTCCCTGACCGAGATAGGCCTGGGGAACTCCCTTATGTCCAATATGGCGTCGCTCCTGAGGCGCTCGAGCCTCGAGAGCTCCATTATGAGCCTGCCGCCCCTCGCCTCGTCTATGGCCAGGAGGGCCATCACCCAGCGTTTTATGAAGCGCGTCCCGGGGCTCTTCCTACGCCCACCTTCGTAATCACTTATCACCGAGGGCGATACGCCCATCTCTCGGGCCAGTTCCACCTGTGAGATGTGGAAGAGTTCCCGCCACTTCTTCATGGCCTCGCCTGGCCTGCTGGCCATGATGACGTCGCCCGCTATGGTCCTAGCCAAGAACTCCTTCACATCCCTGCTGGGAGCACGAATGCCCATAGCGCTGGGTAAGAGCGCGCCAGCTTATATAAGGCCGCAGGCCCCTAGCACGCCCCTGAAAGCCGCATCGCTTGGCTCGCGCTTGTAGGCCCTCAGGGCCGTTATGATGGCCTCCTTGTCCGGCTGGCCCAGGCAGCGCGCCACTAAAGGCGCTAGACCGCCTATGAAGAGGTATTGGCACATGCTCGTTAGGTTCGCCGGCCTCCGCTTATCGCTAGCGCTCTCGAAATCCACTAGGCGCGGCTCTGGTGGCCTAGTCCTTCCCCTAGGCTCCACCAACACGTGTGAGTGAGCACGGCTCAGCTCCCCGTGGTCTAGCCCTATCTCGTCCAGCCGCCTGCATTTCTCTAAGAGTT